>JAKCDN010000156.1 GCA_021841795.1 Acidobacteriota bacterium
TGTCCGCGTGCCTCTTCGTAGCGCGCCCTTGCTTCGCGCACGCTCTCCGTCTCCGCCACTTCTGCTACCGCGACGTCCCACCACGATTCGTAGCCGGGCACGCTGGCCTCCGTATCGGTTTCCACGACGATGACCGTCGTGCGGTCTGCTGCCTTCGCTGCTCCGAGCGCGTCTTTTAGTTCCTCCAGCGTGTTGGCCTTGATTGCGTATGCGCCCAGGCTGCGCGCATTGGCCGCGAAATCCACCCTGAGCGGTTCGCCGTCCAGTTGCCCGGTCGCTTCGCTGCGGGCGCGATAGCGGGTGCCAAACCCGCCCTCCCCAAGCGCCCGGCTCAGGCTGCCGATGCTGGCAAACCCCTGGTTGTCCACCAGCACCACGATGACCTTGATTCCCTCCTGCACTGAAGTCACGATCTCCGTGGGCATCATCAGGTACGTGCCGTCGCCAAGAAACACATACACCTCGCGCTCCGGATCGGCCATCTTCGCCCCCATCGCGCCCGGGATTTCGTACCCCATGCAGGAGTAGCCATACTCCATGTGATAGCCATTCGGCGCGCGCGTCCGCCACAGCTTGTGCAGATCCCCGGGGTGGCTCCCGGCTGCCGATACCAGTACATCCCGCTCGTCCGCCGCCTCCCAGATCGCCCCGATCACCTCGCTCTGCGCGGGCTTTTCTGCATCTCCTCCTGGCCCGTTCTTCAAGTGGAAGAGGCGGTCGACTTCCGCGTCCCACTGGGCGCGCAGGTCTGCAATCTCCAGTCCGTACTTCGCGCTTACGTGGTAATCCCCCAGGGCCGCGGTCAGTTGTTCCAGCGCGACGCGCGCATCGGCAACCACGGGAATTGCGCCCACCTTGTACGCATCGAACTCCGCGGTGTTGATATTCACAAACCGCACTCCTGGCTCCTGAAATGCCGTCATCGAGGCGGTCGTAAAGTCCGAGTAGCGCGTGCCAATGCCGATTACCACGTCCGCCGTTTTTGCCAGACGGTTTGCCGCCAGCGTCCCCGTCGCGCCTATCGCGCCCACCTCTTGCGCATGGTCCCACGCCAGCGATCCCTTGCCCGCCTGCGTCTCCGCCACCGGAATTCCAGTCCTGTCTGCAAAGGCGCTGAGCGCCTTCGAGGCTTCGCTCATCAGCACTCCGCCCCCGGCCACGATCAGTGGGCGCTTTGCGCTCCTCACCGCGTCCACCGCGCGCAAAAGCGAGACCCGGTCCGGCTGTCCGCGCCGGATGAGCCATACGCGCCGCTCAAACATCTCCGCCGGATAGTCGAACGCCTCTGTCTGCACATCCTGCGGCAGCGCCAGTGTGACCGCGCCGCATTCCGAGGGCGAGGTCAGCACGCGCATTGCCTCCGGCAGGCAGGTGATCAGTTGCTCGGGCCGGTAAATGCGGTCCCAATAGCGCGACACGGGCTTGAAACAATCGTTTACCCCCGTGTCCTGTGTCGCCGGAGACTCCAGTTGTTGCAGCACCGGAGCCACGTTGCGCCGTGCAAAGATGTCGCCCGGCAACAGCAGCACCGGCAGCCGGTTGATCGTCGCCAGCGCGGCGCCCGTAATCATGTTGGTTGCGCCCGGCCCGATCGACGATGTGCACGCAAACGTCCGCAACCGGTTACTTGCCTTGGCAAACCCCGCGGCCATGTGAACCGCCGCCTGCTCGTTGCGCACCAGGATGAAGGGGAACTCGGGATTTTCCCGCAGAGCCTGCCCGATTCCCGCTACGTTGCCGTGCCCGAAGATGCCCAGCGCGCCTCCGAAGAATGCGTGCTCGCGCCCATCCCGCTCCACGGACTGCTGTTTTAAAAACTCAATCAGTGCCTGGGCCATCGTCATGCGCCGCGTCTTCATTCCCGTGCCTCGCTTTCTCCGCCTCGACTCCGCCGCGGCCCTGGCCGCCTTGCGAACAACCACCCCGCGTTCCATCCGTTCCTGCGTCTTTGGTTCAATGCGCGGAGCCGCGGAGATCCAATTCGTTAGAATTCACGCGCTCAAAGGCCCGGCTCCGTTACTTCACCACCGGTACCCGCGGGTCTTTTTGCTTCCACTCCCTGCGCACCCACGCATAATCCGGATCGTCCGACGCCGCCAGCGACCGCGCCGATCCTGCCAGGGCGTTCAGGTAATACGCGTTATATCCGTGCGCGGCCACCACCGGGTGATAGCCCTCCGGAACCAGCACCAGCTCCTCGTCCCGGACCGTGATGGTCTCGTCGATCCGCCGGTCCGCCGTATACACCTTCTGGATCGCAAAACCCTCCGGCCGCTCGATCCGGTAGTAGTAAATCTCCTCCAGATCCACCTCCGCCGGCGGGTTATGAACGTCGTGCTTGTGCGGAGGAAAACTCGACCAGTTGCCCGCCGGCGTGTACACTTCCACCACAATCAGCCGGTGCGCTGCAAACTCCGGTGGCAGCATGGAGTTGATCTGCCGTGTCGCATTTCCCCCTCCGCGCAGCTCAACGCCTACATCCCCCGGCGTCACCAGCCGCGCCGGAAACTCCTCTTCTGCGCGCGCGTAGCAAAGCGCCAGATCGCAATGCGTCTCTGTGCTCACAGTAAAGCTGGTCCGCACCGGAAGATAGAGCGTAAACGGCATGCCGTCAAACACGTGGGCGCGCCCGCCAAAGCGCATCCATTCCCCCCGCGAGCTCCTGACCGAGCACTCGCCGCCCAGTACCACGATCGCCAGCTCGCGCGCTCCTGTTTCGCCGCTGTAGGTCCGGCCGCCCTCGAGCCTGCGCGTCTCAAATGCAAGGTACTCGAACCCGAAATCGTCCACCCGGTCCCGGAACCGCTCCGGTCGCACCAGCAAATCTGCCATCGTTCCTCCAGGTTCAGCCTGCGCGGCCAATCCGCCTGCCTTGGGGGGGGCGGAACGTCCATTGAAACGACCCGGACCAGGCGCTCGGTGCCGGGTGAATCCAAAGCTGCACACGTGTGCACCAAACCATCATCCACACCCTAATCCACCCTGTCAACTGCTGCCCCGGCTCCCCGCGCTTCCCACCCTCGCCGCCGCCGCGCCCCTCCTCCCGCTCTCGGACAGGACTGTCCGAACACATGTCCCATCAAGCTGTCTGAGGGGTGGCTTTAACCCTTTGCTACTCTGCCGGTTGGTGGACCCCGGCATGAAGTCGAACCGCCGGGGCAGGCGATGCCTGCCGTGCGATCGCTTCCATCGTGCTTGTATTGGGTATTTGTCCCTGCCGGCGATCCATCATGACCATGTGCCGTGCACGGAGCCTGAAGTGCACAGCCGCGGCTGCGCGCTCACCGGAAGAACAGGCTCCGCCTTGCGGCAATCTTTCCCTACAGCGCCATCCCGCCCGAAACTTCGATCCTCTGCCCGTTTACCCAGCGATTCTCCTCTGAGAGCAGTGCCGCTATCATCGGTCCAATGTCGTCCGGAACGCCGGCGCGCCCCAGTGCGGTAAAGCCGGCTACCATCCTATTGATCTCCGGATTGTCCCGCACCATGCCGCCGCTGAAGTCCGTTTGAATGGCGCCAGGCGCCACCACGTTGGCCGTGATGCGGCGGGCTCCAAGCTCCTTCGCAAGGTAGCGCGTCATCACTTCAACCGCGCCCTTCGCCGCGCCATACGCCGAGCTGCCGGGCAGCGCAACGCGCGTGAGACCCGATGAAATATTCACAATCCGCCCCCCATCCTTGATGAGCGGCAGCAGTTTCTGCGTCAGAAAGTACACGCCCTTGACGTGTACGTTGAAAATCTCGTCGAACTGCGCCTCGGTCGTCTCGGCAAAGCCGCTGTGGAGCGATCCTCCCGCGTTATTCACCAGGAAATCGAATCGCTCCCGTCCCCAGGCTTCAAGCGTTTTGCCGGCTTCTGCCACGAAGCCGTCAAACTCGCTCAGCTTGCCCGTATCCAGCCGCAGCGCCGCGGCCTTGCGGCCCGCCGATCTAACTTCGCCAATCAGGCTTTCTGCCTCGTCCTGGCGCGCTCGATAGGTAAATAGAATGTCCACGCCGCGCCGTGCAAGATGAATTGCAGTATTGCGGCCCAGGCCGCGGCTCCCTCCGGTGATGATCGCAACTGTGTCCGTCATATGTCTTTGTTCTCCGTTCCTCGTTGGCATTTCCTTGTTGATCCCTTGGATGCGCCGCCGCGCTCATGATCCGGCGCCTCTTGGCCGGCATGTCCGCGCCGGAATCGCATCCGCAGAGACGCACCTTCAGGCAGGGCGCATGTTGGCAAGATCGCTCAGCAGGCCCGGCCCCGTTGGGTTCCACCCCAGCCGCTGCCGTGTCAGTGCGCTCGATGCCGGCATATCGACGCCGGCAAACATTGCGAGCCAGCCGAAATGCCCCTGCGCCTCCTCGGCGGACAGGCTGCGCACAGGCATCTTCAGTCTCTCGCCGATCACCTCCGCGATCGCGCGCAACGATATGCCCTCTTCCGCAACCGCGTGGTATCTGCTGCCGGGCTCGGCCTTCTCCAGCGCCAGCCGATACAGGCGCGCCACATCCAGAACATGTGCCGCCGGCCAGCGGTTCTCGCCCGCGCCAATGTATGCTGAAGCTCCCTTCGTGCGTGCCGCCTGCACCGCATAGGTCAGCAAACCCTGTTTCTCCGTATCGTGAACCTGCGGCAATCGCACCACCGATACATTCACGCCCCGCTGTGCGACAGACATCCCTGCAATCTCCGAGATCTTGCGCGGATTGGGATGATTGTGGTCGAAGTGATCCTCCAGCGCCGGCGTTCCCGGGGCCGCCGCGCCCATTCCCGTGCCCGATGTGATGACCAGCGGACGGGGCGAGTGCGCAAGTGCGTCTCCAAGGGCCTCAATCGCTCTGCGGTCCTTTTCGCATACCTCCACAAACCGCGAGAAGTCGTGCCCGAACGCGCTGTGGTCGAAGGCGCAGTGAATGACTCCATCCGCCTTCGCGGCCCCGCTGCGCAGGCTCTCCACATCTTCCAGGTTGCCGTGATGCGCTTCGGCGCCCGCTGCGAGCAGTGCTTGAGCTCCCGCCTCCGATCGTGTCAGTCCCAGTACCTGGTGGCCCTCTTTGATGAGTTCAGCAACAATGGCCGATCCGATAAATCCGGTGGCCCCGGTTAGAAATACGCGCATATCCTCTCCTCCGGCTGCGACTGCCTTGCCTATGCCGGCCTTCGCAGGCATTGACGTTGATGGCCGCCTGCCGTTAAAAACGGAGACAAGCTCCATCTCTATAGATAACCGGAGACTATCTCCGGTTGCAAGTTTTTTGCCAATGACCGGAAAACCCTCTCAACCCGCCTCTCGCAAGCCCCGCGTCGATGCTCTGCGCAACCGCGAACGGATATTGGAAGTAGCGAAGGCCGCCTTTACCCATTTCGGCGCTGAAGCCAGTCTCGACGATATTGCGAAACAGGCTGCGGTGGGCCCGGGCACGCTCTATCGCCACTTCCCCTCGCGCGATGCCCTCATTGAGGCCGTTTACCAGACTGAGGTGGAGAGACTGGCCGCCTCGGCGCGCAGATTCTCTGAGACCATGCCCCCCGTCGATGCGCTGCGTGCATGGATGCTCTTGTTTGTCGATTACATTGCGGCCAAGCAGATTATTGCGCCTGCCTTGAACTCGCTCATGGGCGGGCCCAAAAGGCTTTACGAGTCCTCCCACGGTCTCATCCGTGCGGCGGTCGAGTTGCTGGTCCGGCGTGCGATCCGAAGCGGCGACATGCGGAAGGATATCGAGCCCTTCGATCTCCTCAGAGCTTTGATCGGAGTCTCGCACGTCGCCACCGGCCCTGACTGGCAGTTGAGCGCGCAGCGGCTCGTGGACATCCTCATCGCCGGCTCCCGCCCCGACAAATAGCCGCGGCTCCTCCGCGGATCCCATGCGGATCTGCAGCGCCTCGCCTGGCGGCGTCATCCTGCGGTGTCGATTTGCCTGCATCCTGCGCGGCCGAATCGCCGCCAGCCGCGCAAGGTCTCTCGCTCGCTCTCCGGCAGGTGTCCGGGGTCCGCGGCTCCGTCATGACGAAGTCTTTCCATCACTCAGCGGCGGTTCCCCTTGGCACGCAGACCCCTTCCATCGCAGGCGATTCTGGGTTGGGGAAATACCGCCTTTGAAAGTGGAGCGCCAGATTCACCAGCGCGATCATCACCGGAACCTCCACCAGCGGACCGATCACCGCGGCAAAGGCCGCGCCGGAATTGATGCCGAAAACCGACACCGCCACCGCGATGGCCAGCTCGAAGTTGTTCGAGGCGGCCGTGAACGAGAGTGTTGTCGTCTTCGAGTAATCCGCCCCGAGTCGCCGTCCCATGTAGAAGGACACCAGGAACATCACCACAAAGTAGATCAGGAGCGGAACCGCGATCCGCAGCACGTCGAAAGGCAGCCGGACAATGTAACTGCCCTTCAGTGAGAACATCACCACGATCGTGAACAGCAACGCAAGCAGTGTTACCGGAGCAATGCGCGGCACAAAGCTGTGGCCGTACCACGCCATGCCCTTCGCCCGCACCAGCAGCTTGCGCGTCAGGAAGCCGGCGATAAATGGAATGCCCAGGTAGATCAGTACGCTCTCGGCAATCTCGCCGATCGAGACGTGGACCACCGCTCCGCGCAGCCCGAACCAGCCCGGCAACAGCGTAATGAAGATCCACGAGTAAACGGAGTAGAAGAGCACCTGAAACAGGGAGTTGAACGCCACCAGGCCGGCCGCATACTGTGTGTCCCCTCGTGCCAGCTCGTTCCACACGATCACCATGGCGATGCAGCGCGCCAGTCCGATCATGATCAGGCCTGCCATGTACTCGGGATATCCGCGCAGAAAAACGATGGCCAGAATAAACATCAGCACCGGCCCGATCAGCCAGTTCTGCGCCAGCGACAGCGCCAGAATGCGCCGGTCGGCGAAGACCAGGTGCAGCTCTTCGTAGCGCACCCGCGTAAAGGGCGGGTACATCATCAGGATCAGCCCCGCCGCGATCGGAATCGAGGTTGTGCCGACGCTGAATCGGTTCAGGAACGGCACCACGCTCGGGGCAAGCCAGCCCAGCGCCACGCCAAAAACCATCGCCGCCAGAATCCAGCCCGTCAGATAGCGATCGAGAAACGACAATCTGCTTTTTGCCACAGTGCACTCCTAGGAGCGGCCGATCTCGTCGATC
>JAKCDN010000157.1 GCA_021841795.1 Acidobacteriota bacterium
GCAGGCGCAGGCGCGAATCAAGGAACTGGAAAAGATCGAGCGCATCGAGATTCCCGAAGAAGAGCCCGTGATCCACTTCAAATTTCCGCAGCCGCCGCCCTCGGGGCGCACGGTGGTGGAGGCCGAGGGACTGGCCAAGAGTTACGGACCGAAGCCTGTGATCCGCGATGCGCGGTTCACGATTGAGCGCGGCGACCGCGTGGCGCTGGTGGGGGTCAACGGCGCGGGAAAGTCGACTCTGATCAAGCTGCTGATCGGCAGCGAACAGCCCACCTCGGGCTGCATCAAACCGGGCCACAATGTTGTGGCCGAGTACTTTGCGCAGGATCAGTACAAGGTGCTCGATCCCGAGGCGCGGATGCTGGACGACATCAGCCGAGCGGCTCTGAGAGTGCCGGAGGTTACGCTGCGCTCGCTGCTGGGCTGTTTTCTGTTCTCCGGCGACGATGTCTTCAAGCCTCTGGGCGTGCTTTCCGGCGGCGAGCGCAACCGCTATGCGCTGGCGCGGATTCTGGTATCGCCATCGAATTTTCTGCTCCTCGACGAGCCGACAAATCACCTGGACATGCGCGCCAAGGATGTACTGCTCGACGCCATTGCCGGCTACAGCGGCACGGTGGTCTTTGTCTCGCACGACCGGTATTTCATCGATCGGCTGGCCACGCGGGTACTGGAGATCGAGGACGGCGCGGTTACGGCGTATGAGGGGAATTACGAAGACTACCTGCGGCGGAAAGAGGCGATGGCCGCGGGCGCGCCGGAGGCCGAGCCCAAGGAACCAGCGGCGGAAAAGGCCGCACCTGCCGCGGCCGCCATTCTGATCGAAGGCGGCTATGAGGAGACGAACGGGGCCGGAACGTCGCAGGCGGCGCGGACCCGCCGCCTGAATCCGATCAAGCAGAAACAGATGGAAGACCGCTGCCGGTTTCTCGAAGAGGAGATTCCGCGGGTAGAAGCCTCGATCGCGCATACCGAGGAGGGCCTCGGCATCTTTGTCTCCGCGGCCGAGACGCAGCGGCTGAGCACGCTTGCCGAGGAGCTTCGCGGACAGCTTGCGGCGCTGACGGCGGAGTGGGAAGAGCTGATGGGGCAACTCGAGCTTGCCTGAGATGCAGCGGGCGCGGCGGCCGGCTGGGCGATCGGATAGCGTCTGCCGCACGATGAGGATGGGGCGGGATGAACTCATCCATACAGGCACGAGCCGATGGGGGGCGCGGAGCTGCCGCCCGCGGCGACGGGCCATCCGCGATTTTCGTCAGGCATAATCAAAACAGCATGGCTTCCCTTTGGCATCCCGAGAGCTGGCCACAACGGCTGGCGGAACTGGAAGCGCAATCCGGCGAACTGAAAGAAGCGCCGTTGCGCCGTGATGTGCGCTCGCTGGGCACACTGCTGGGCTTGGTTTTGCGCGAACAGGCCGGCAACGAGGCATTTGCGCAGGTGGAGGCCTTGCGCCAGGGCACCATCCGCCGCCGCGACGCGGAGCTCCGCGGCCAGTCAGAAGAAGCGGCGCGCCACGCCACGGCGGCGCTGGAGATGGTGCACACGCTGCCGGTGGAGCGCGCCATCCTGCTGACGCGCGCCTTTGCGTTCTACTTCGAGCTGATCAATCTGGCAGAGACGAATCATCGCAAGCGGCGGCGGGTGGCGTTGCGCCTGAGCGGGCAGGCAGGGCGGCAGCGCGGGTCGCTGGAAGGAACCTTCAGCGAGATGCGCCGGGTCGGGATCGGCCCGGAAGAGGCGCTTGAGTGGCTGCGCCGGGTGCTGATCGTGCCGGTCTTCACCGCGCATCCGACCGAAGCCGCGCGGCGCACGGTGATGTTCAAGCGCCGCCGCATCGGCGAGCTTCTGGAGGCGCTCGACCGCATTCCGGTTCCGGGGCAGGATATGACGCGGCTGGAGGAGATGGTACTGGCCGAGATCACGGGGCTGTGGCAGACGGACGAGGTGCGCTCGCGCCGGCCCACGGTGTACGACGAGGTGAAGATGGGCCTCGATTACTATGATGTTTCCATTTTCGAGACGCTTCCCGAGCTTTATCGGGAGATATCGGCGGCGCTGCGCGCGGCGTACGGCATCGAGATGGAGCCTCATGATCTGCCGCTGGTGCTGCGTTTCGGATCGTGGATCGGCGGCGATCGCGACGGGAACCCGTTTGTGACCCCCGAAGTGACGCGCGCCGCATTGCAACTGGCGCGGGGCCATCTGCTGCTCTATTATCAGCGGCAGCTCGATCTGATCATCGATCTGCTGACGTCGAGCGCGCAGCAGCGCGCGGTGAGCGCGGCCCTGCTCGAGCGTCTGCGCGCCTACGTGGCGCAGGTACACACTCCGGAGGCGCAGGTATTCGGGTCGCAGTATGAGTTCGAGTATTATCGCCGGTTTGTGATCTGCCTGAAGGCCCGCATCCAGCGGACGCTGGAACAGACGGGCGAGGTGCACAGGGCACCGGGAGCGTCGCTGCCGGTGATGCCGTATACGCTGGCGCGCCGGCACGACAAGCTGACGCAGGCGCTGCCCGCGTACTGCTCAGTCCAGGTGTTCATTGACGACCTGGAGACGCTGCGCGGGTCGCTGGCGGAGAATGGCGGCATCCGTATCGCGCGCACGCTCATCGATCCGCTGATTCTGCAGGTGCGCACGTTTGGCCTGCATCTGCACACGCTGGATGTGCGGCAGCACGCGCGGGTTCATGCCGAGGCGCTGCAGGAGATCATCGGCGACACGGTGGCGCCGTCGCTGGCGAGCGGACTGAGCCCGCAGACCGCGGGCGTTCTGGAGACATTCCGCGTGGTTGCGGAGGTGAAGCAAGGCTGCTCTCCGGATTCGATCCGCCAGTACGTGATCAGCGGGGCATCGTCGGTGGACGATGTGCTGGCGGTGATCCGCATGGCGCGGCTGGGCGGAGTGAAGGTGGAGGGGTCGGGGGAAGGCCCGGGAATCGATCCCGGCTTGATGCCGGTTCCCCTGTTCGAGTCAATTGAAGATCTGCGCAATGCGCCCGCGATCTGCCGGGAGCTTTGGCGGCGCGCCGACTACCGCAAGCTGCTGACGAGCTGGGGGGACTGGCAGGAGATCATGCTGGGCTACTCGGACTCCAACAAGGACGGGGGCATGCTGACATCGACGTGGGAGATCTTCCGCGCGCATCGCGATCTGCATGTAGCGGCGCGGGAGGCGGGCATCAAGCTGCGTCTGTTTCACGGGCGCGGCGGCACGGTGGGCCGCGGGGGCGGTCCGACGCACCGCGCGATTTTTGCGCAGCCGTTCAACTCCTTCGACGGCCGGCTGCGCATCACGGAGCAGGGCGAGGTGCTGAACTTCAAATATGCCGACGAGGTGCTGGCCGAGCGCAACCTCGAGCTGATGATCGCGGCCTCGCTCGACGCGCTGGCGCGGCCCAACGCGCGCGACCCGGAGGGGCATTTTACCGGAGTGTTGAAGCCGGAGTGGGAGGCGGCGCTGGAAGAGCTTTCCAGCCTGGCATATGGATTTTATCGGGAGCACATCCTTGAAGATGGCGGCGTGATCGCGTATTTTGAGCAATCGACGCCGGTGGGCGAGCTGGAGAACGCGAAGATCGGGTCACGTCCGGCGCGCCGCAACGATTCGCCGAAGCTCTCGGATTTGCGCGCGATTCCATGGGTTTTTGGATGGACGCAGTCGCGGCTGCTGGTGCCGGCGTGGTTTGGGGTGGGCTACGCGCTGGACCGTTTTCTGGCCGAGCCCCAGGCGCTGCCGCTGCTGCAGACGATGGCGCAGGAGTTTCCGCTGTTCATCGACCTGCTGCGCAATGTGGAGATGGCGCTGGGGAAGGCCGACCTGGGCACGGCGCGGCTGTATTCCACACTGGTGAAAGACGAGAAGCTGCGGGAGCGCATTTACGACATGTTCGAGGCGGAGTTCCACCGCACGGTGCGGGGAATCCTTGCCATTCTGGGGCAGGAGGAACTGCTGGAGACGAACCGGGTGCTGGCCAACTCGATCAAACTGCGCAACCCGTATGTGGACCCCATGCACCTGATCCAGGTGGACATGCTGCGGCGAAAGCGCGCCGGTGAAGACACGCCGGAGGTAAACCGCGCGATTGCGGCGACGATTAACGGGATTTCCGCGGGGCTGCGCAACACCGGGTGAGGGGCGGGGAAACGCCCGGCTAATCTGTGCGGCCGGTTGAACAGCCGGGATTTGTATTCAGTCATTGGCTAAGCAATGAAGACAGGCTTACAAATTGGCGCAACGGGCGAATTGACCTGGATGGTGGATGCCACAATGACAATCACCTTGGGCGGCATTCCCCAGGCAACGGTGTTTTCAACGCCCAGCATGATCATGCTCATGGAGCAGTCTGCGCGTGAGGCACTGCGACCTTTTCTGGAACAAGGAGAAGAATCGGTCGGAGTGGAAGTTGAGGTCGAGCATGTAGGCGCGGCAGTGCCGGGCTCAACTGTTCGGGGGATCGCGCAGATTGTGGAAATCGATGGCCGCCGCGTGAGATTTGAGGTGCGGGCATATGCCGGAGACCGCGAGATCGGCCGGGGCCAGCACCGTCGCGCGGTAGTCCAGCTTGAAAGGCTCGTTGCCAACGTAACGCAACTCATGCAGGAAGAAGACCGCGTGATGACTCTCAAGCCCAACGATGGCGAGCTCGGCGCATTCGAAACGGTGATCGTCAAAGCGGCCAATCGGATTGCGACCGTGACGTTGAATCGCCCACGCGCAGCGAATGCCATCAATGCGCAGATGACGGGCGAGCTGGAGCGCGTGGTTGCATGGCTGGCCGGGCATGCTCAGGAGGTGAGAGTTGTCGTGATTTCCGGGGCGGGCGACGCATTCTGCGCCGGCGATGATGTGAAGGAGATCGCGGGATTGCCATTGGAAGCCGCGCGAACTCTGAGCCTGCGGCAGGCGAATTTGTTTCTCGCTCTGGAGCAATTGCCGCAGCCGGTGATTGCAGCGGTGAATGGCCCAGCCTTCGGCGCTGGATGCGTGGCGGCATATTCATGCGACTGGCGCCTTGCCTCATACGCGGCGCGTTTCGCCATGCCGGAGATCAAGCTGGGCTGGCCGCCGGGCTACGGCATTGCACAACTCACCGCGCTGGTGGGCAAAGGGCGAACCTTGGAGATGTGCCTTACAGGCGAACCCATCACTTCCGCGCGGGCGCTGGAATGGGGATTGGTCAGCGAGCTTGTGTCCGGCGCAATGCTGATGAAATCGGCGCAGCAACTCGCGGAGCGTTTGCTGCTGCTTCCCGCCGAGGCGCTGCGGCAGACCAAACGCCTGGTCCATTTGGATGAGGGACAATTGCCCAAGGTCACGCACCGCGCCGATACGGAAGCTTATCTGCGTTGTCTTGCATTACCGGATGCCCGCGAGGGTATCTCGGCATTTGTGGAAAAGCGACCGGCCAAGTTCGACCGAAAATAATCCGCCGTGCGCGTCAGCTGCCTGCGGCCATGCCCAGCCCGACCAGGTTGGCTGCGGCAATAATCACCAGAATCCCCGCCCATAGCAGCCGGAGAGGACGGCCGCGTGCTGATTTCCATTCGCCGAGCGCCAGGCCCACAAGTCCGCCGCAAAGCACATAGAAGCTCATATGCAGCATCCAGTTCACGTAGTCGAGACGGACCGGAATGATGGCCGCGCCCCACGAGTAAAAGAACATCTGCAGATACCACATAATGCCGCCGGCCGCGGCCATCAGGCCGTTCTTGAGGAGCGTTCCGCCCGGCTGCGCCAGATCGGCGCGCAGCGAGATACCTTTCTTGAAGGTCAGGCGCGTGAAGCAGTAGGTCATGTTGACGATGGCTCCGCCGCCCATAATGAGCACATAGCTCGGCAGCCGCGCGTAGAGCGGGTTCACTCCAACGCGCAACGCCGCGTCGCGCAGCGGAGTCGCCGCATCCAGACCGAAAGAAAAGCCGGCAGAAAAGATTCCACACACGACCGCCAACGCCAGGCCAAGCATCAGGTTGAATTCCTTCACCTCAACGCCCAGCTGTTGTTCCTTCTGGTGCCCGGCATAGGAGACGAGCGCCACGCCAAACAGCGCGACCACAATGCCGGCCATGCTCCACAGCCCCCCGCGGCTCAAGAACTTGGCCAGAAACTGCCCGTGCAGCATGGGAGGCACCAGCGTTCCCACAACCAACGTCACGCCGATGGCCACCCCAATACCGAGCGACATGCCGAGGTGGCGCATGGTTAAACCGTAGCTAACGTTGCCCACGCCCCACATGGCGCCACAGAGAGCAACCTTCAGCAACAGGCTGCCCGACGGCGCGGCATAGAACGCGAGGAAGTTTGGCAGTAGAATCCAGGCCATACCGATGGGCAGTAGAATCCACGAAAAGAAGCCTGCCACGACCCAAGTGGTTTCCCACGACCAGCTCCTGACCTTCTCGATGGGGGCGTAAAACGACGCCGCCATCGCCGAGCCGAGCACATGCCAACCGATCCCCGCCGCAATCGCCGCCATCCGGTCCTCTCCCGTAAGTCTGGAACTTTCTTGAATTCATATGTTGCCGCCTGGAGTTCGAAGCGATCGAATCTGTTGCGGGCACCTGAGCGGGGCGGCGGTTGCAGACACATCGGAAGGATCCGCTTGCCATCCCGGGGCATTCAGTCTACGCTGTTATTATGCATCGATGTCGCTAACACCGTCCTGGTGCCGCTCCGATGCTGACGTGCGCGCGCAGGCGCGCTGTGATTATCCTGCCCGATAAGCTGCACCAATCCCCAATTTTCAATCTGAGAGTGGTCCGGGCATTTGGTTCCGGAGAAAAGGAGATCGTCATGGCGCGCATTGCCGCGAATGTTACTGAGTTGATCGGCCACACCCCGCTGGTGCGGTTGAATCGAGTGGCGGCCGGGCTTCCGGCTACCGTTGCAGTGAAACTGGAGAGCCAGAACCCGGCATCGAGCGTGAAGGACCGCATCGGCTTTGCCATGATCGAAGATGCGGAGCGGCGGGGCAAGATCGCGCCGGGCAAGACGGTGCTGATTGAGCCGACGAGCGGCAACACGGGGATCGCACTGG
>JAKCDN010000158.1 GCA_021841795.1 Acidobacteriota bacterium
CCTTGATGGCCCGTCCATCGACGGTGGTGATGATGTCGCCGGCCTTGATCCCCGCCTTATCCGCGGGACCGCCCGGCTGGACCTCCTGCACGAGCACGCCGTTCTTGAAGCCGTAGACGCGATTCACGGCGCCCGAAAGCCCTTCGCGGAACTGGATGCCGATGGAGCCGCGTGTGACCTTGTGGCTGGGGCTGATCAGATCGTTGTAGACCGCGACCACCGTGTTCGAGGGCATGGCAAAACCGATGCCCTGGTAGCCGGCGGACTGGGTGTAGATCGCCGTATTGACGCCGATAACCTCGCCGTTCATATTCAGCAGCGGCCCGCCGGAGTTGCCCGGGTTGATGGCGGCATCGGTCTGGAGAAAGTGCTGGAACTGTCCGCTCGCGCCCGGCTCGATGGTGCGGTTCTTGGCCGAGATGATGCCCGCCGTGACCGTTTGCGCCAGAGCGAAGGGGCTGCCGATAGCCTCAACCCAGTCGCCCACCTCGGCGGCATCGGAGTCGCCCATTTTCACCGTCGGCAGGGGTTTGTCGGTGTCGATCTTGATGACCGCAAGGTCGGTGGCCTTGTCCACGCCGATCACGCGCGCCGGCCGGCCCAGATCCTCGGTGTCGGGGTCGGTCGACAGCTTCACATAGATCTTGTCGGCCTTGTCCACCACATGATCGTTGGTGATGATGTAGCCCTTGGAATCGACGATGAACCCCGAGCCCAGCGACTCCTGCACTCCGCCGCCATTGTCGCCCTCGTCGGGAGTCGGACTCTGGCCGCCGAAGAAGCGTCGGAGCTCATTATCCCAGTTGTCCTGGCCCTGGCCCTGACCCTGCTGATCGTCGCCGCCGTTGTCGTCCGGGCTCTGCTGGTCGGGCTGCGCGCGGAAATGGAAGCCGCGCCGGTGATTGCCCGTATCCTTGGGCAGCGTCTCCGTATTGATGTTGACCACCGCCGGCCCCACGACCTTGGCGATGCGGACAAAATCGTTAGGCGGAATGTTGGAATGGACGACCTTGAGAGGCGTGGCGTCACTCGAGTCATTCTGCTTTTCCTGCCCACTTACTCCATGCGCGGCAAATGAGCCGACCACAATAGCGGCCGAAAGCGTGGCGAGCAGCACAAAAGTGGAAGCGAGACGGCGCGAGCGAAGCCGTTCGAAGAACTTTTTCATAGTCTCATTGACCTCTTGAGGCGCCCGGCTCTACAGCCTGGATCGCAGTGGCGTCCTCTTTCTCAGTATAGTCAGCCGGATGCACCGGCTGCGGTTCGCGAACCTGCGGCAACGTTCAGGGTTCCCGATGTTCGACAGCCCACATGGGTAGTTAGACGCCGGGAGCGGCTAAATCGCCGTATGGCTTTGCATTTTAGAGGGTTTCTACTGCTCGGCGGCCCATTCCAGCATGGCAAGAGCCAGCAGCAGCACCCGTTTCAGTCCCAGCTCGCGGCCCTTGGGCGCATACCATTCGTGAAGCGTGTGGGCCTCGCCGCCGTCCCCGCCTGCACCCAGCGACACTGCCGGAATGCCGATCGACAACGGCAGATTGGCGTCGGTCGAGCCGAGACGCAGGTCGGTGCGCAGGCTCAAATGCCGGTCTACGGCGCGCAGCGTCGCCAGCAGGGGTGAGTCTGAAGGCAGAGACGCAGCCGGCCGGTCGCCGATCTTTTCGATGTGGAAGGTCAGTTGCCCCCGCGCGCCGGAGCCGGGTCTCCGCGAGCGTGCATTCCAGTGCTCCACGGCATCTTCCACCGCCCGGTGCAGAACCACTTCCAATCGCACCAGCTGGTTCTGATCCGTGGACCGAAAATCAACCGCGCTCTCGGCGCTCTCCGGAATTGAGTTCACGCTGATGCCGCCGCGAATGGTGCCCAGGTTGAGCGTCGTGCGCGGCTGGTCGGGCAAGGCAGTCTCGGCAAGAGCCGCCATCGCCGTGGCCAGTGCGGCAATCGGGTTGGGGGTTCCTGCGTCGGTGTAGCTGTGCCCTCCCGGACCGCGCACAACGGCTCGAAAACGCCGGCTGCCCAGGGCCTGTGTCACCGCGGCGTCAGTTCCCGCGCCGTCCAGAACAATATGGGACGCCACGCGTCCGGCCAGCAGGTTGTTCTGGTAAAAATGCCGCACGCCGCGCAGGTCGCCTTCACCCTCTTCGCCCACGTTGCCCAGCACGACCAGCGGCGCCGGCAGGTCGACTCTGGCACGGACGAGGGCGTGAATCAGAGCCAGCATGCCCACGACTCCGGCGGCATTGTCGCACGCGCCCGGGGCCAGCAGACGATCGCCGTCGAGCCTGGGAGTGAGCGGAGCGTCGGCCGGAAAAACCGTATCTAAATGCGCCGAAAGCAGCACCACGGGGCCCGTGCTCTCCGGGGGCAAAATGGCTGCGGGCAGAACCCCGATGACATTGCCCGCGGCATCGATCTGGACGGAGCTGACTCCCGCCTCGGCAAAGCGGGCGGCCAGCCATCGTGCCCGCTCCTGTTCGCCGTGGAGCGGCGCGGGAATGGCCGTCAACTCGATCTGCCAGTCCATGATTGTCTTGGGATTGGCATGCAGCCAGGCAAATGCCGCGTGCACCGGGCGCTGCATGGCCAGCGCGGTCACGCGGGAGAATGCCAAGGTTGAAGAAGAAGCTGGCATGACGATGGTTTCAGAGTAGCAGGGTCATTGGTGCCGCCCAAGCCGCTGGCTGCGCAGCCACAGTCGGCAACGGCCGGGCTATGGACGGGGATACTCCACGGAGTGCAGGAACAGCCCGCGCGCGGGCGCGGTCGGGCCGGCCGCGGAGCGGCTGCGCGCCGCCAGGATGCGGGGAATCTCATCCGGAGCGAACAATCCCCGGCCCGCGTCCACCATGGTTCCAACCAGGTTGCGCACCATGTGGTGCAGAAAGCCGTTGCCGCGCACGCGGTAGGTGAGCATCTCGCCGTCCTGGTCCCGGCGCAGATCCCAGGACGAGGCCAAGATGCTGCGCACGGTCGATGCGGGAGCGCTGCGCGGAGCCGCATGCGGAGCGCCGCTTTGCTGCGGCGCGCATGGCCCGCGCGCATTCAGATCGGGATCGCTGGCGGCAAAGCTGCTGAAGTCGTGTTCACCGACAAAGCATCGCGCTCCGGCCTGAAGTTTCTCGATGTCGAGCCTCCAGGGACAGGCATAGACGTAGCGCGCCAGAAACGGCGGGCAAATATCGCCGCGGAAGATCCGGTACTCGTAGGTCTTGGCCACCGCCGAGTGGCGCGCGTGGAATGCCGCCGGAACCATCGCTGCATCGAGAATGCGGATCGACGCCGGCAAGGTGCGGTTGAGCGCGCGGTGCAGGTTCTCCGGCGGAATGGGAGCCTGCAAGTCGAAGCTCGCCACCTGGGCCAGCGCATGAACCCCCGCATCGGTCCGGCCCGATCCCTGCGGCAGCGGCGATTCCCCCGTGACCCTGCCCAGTGCCGCCTGCAACTCACCCTGGATGGTGGGCAGGCCCGGTTGCACCTGCCAGCCCTGGAAGTCCGTGCCATCGTAGGCCAGCGTCAACTTCCAGGTTTGCATCACGGCAACGGATTGCGCGGTTTGGAGCATTTCGTCGGCTCCATTCAGCCTATCCGATTCACGGCAAACAAAGCGATTACGACAGACCGAAGCAAGACGTTCGCGGCCTGGACCGGAGCGCGGACGCGCAGAGGGTTGCTCTAGCCGCCCGGTTGCGGTATTTTACTAACCAGTTAGTTAATTTTAAAAGCCGATGCCCCAGATTGCCCCGCAGGGCGCTGAAGGTGTTGGAACCACGGGGATTTGCGTCTCCGGCGTAGCAACCCGGATTTGCAGATGGCAAGGGAACGGACGAGGTATCGAACTCGTAATCAGGAATATGTCGTGCAGTTCCGCATAACGGCGATAATCGATTTGAGAAACCCGAAACCTGCATCCGGAGCGGTTTCGTGGCCGTTTTATGGGCAATATCCGCGAGCCGCAGCTGTTTGGGAGAGTAAATATGCATTCATGCAAGGCAAGTGCAGGTCAGGGTGACTGGAAAACCGGGCAAAAAGAACCAGGCGGTGCGAGCCGGCAGCGGCATGCCGCACCGGGTCCGGGGCGATTGCGGACGGCAGCGGCCATTCTGTTGACGCTGGCGGCAACCACGCCGGGCGGTTATGCGCAGCAGACGGGCGCGGCCGCGGCGGCTCCCGACAAGGCAGCGTCTGATCTGCCGGTGGCGCCGGTCCCGGTTCCCACGCAGCCCATTCCCCTGCGCACCGGGGAGCGCGATTACTCACGCGCGTATGGCACCTGGCTGGCCAATCCAATTAACATCTGGCGTCCGACCGCGATTGCCAAGGCGAGCTTTGAAAACTCCGTGCGCCTGGGCGATCTCGTCAAGGACGGCAAGATCTACCTGAGCCTTTCCGATGCCATCGCCCTGGCGATTGAGAACAACTACGACATCGCCATCGCCCGCTACGATCTTGACATTGCGGACACTGATATTCTTCGCACCCGCGCCGGAGCGGAGCCGCTCGGCGCGCCCTCGGGACTGGTGATGGGCACGTTGGGCGGGTCGACGCATACGCTGGCCACAGGCGGAGGTCCCGGTGGCACCGCGGTTGGATCGGGTGGCGCAGGCTCGGGCGTGCAAGGCCTCACGCTGACGACCGCAGGCGCGGGACCGGCGCCGGAGGTGCTCGATCCATCGCTGACCGGAGCCGTAACGCTCGATCGGAGTCGCTCCCAGAATCAGAGCTTATTCAGCCCCGCGGCCGCTACCAACACCAACACCTACAGCTTTACCTATAACCAGGGCTTTACTCCGGGCAGCGCGCTTGCCGTCTCCTGGATCAATTCGCGCGTCACCAGCAACAGCCCTTTCACGTTCTATCTGCCGTCGTACAACTCCCAGTTCAAAGCCACGGTCACGCAGCATCTGCTGCAAGGGGCGGGGTTCTGGATCAACAAACGCTTCATGTACCAGGCGCTCAATGACCGCCGCATCACCGACTCCTCGTTCCGCCAGCAGATCATGTACACGGTGAACCAGGTGGAGACCATCTACTGGGGGCTGGTGCAGTCGTACGAGGACGTGCAGGCAAAAGAGCGCGCCCTCGACCAGAGCAGTCAGCTCCTGGTCGACGATAAGAAACAGTTGGAGGTGGGCTCCATGGCGCCGCTCGATGTCGTCAACGCCGAGTCCAGCGTCGCCGCCGACCAGCAGGCTTTGATCAGCGCCCAAAGCGATCTCAATTATCAGCAGCAGATCATCAAGCAGGCCATCGCGCGCAATCTGAATGATCCCGTTCTGTCCACCGCTCCGGTGATTCCCACGGACCGCGTAAACCTGGAGCCGCTGCAGGAAGAGAGCCAGCCGGTAGAGGCGCTGGTGCAGGAGGCATTTCAGCGTCGTCCTGAGCTGGAGCAGGCGGTGCTCACCCTGCGCAACGACGAGATCACGCTCAAAGGCGCGCGCAATGCCCTGCTGCCGTCGCTCGATGTCTACGGGTACTACGGCTCGAACGTGATCGGCGGACCTCTGAATCCCAACTGCGGATTCCTTGGCACGTCCTGCTTTACTCCCGGATATCAGAGCACCGTCCCCGGCGGCTACGGCGGCGTGGTAAGGGATCTGGTGAACAGCACCGCTCCGGACAAGGGCGTTGGCTTTAACCTGACCATCAACCTGCGCAACCGCGAGGCGCAGGCGCAGCAGGAGCGCTCGCTGATGGAGTATCGCCAGGCGGAACTCCGCCTCGAGCAGCTCCACACCGAGATCCGGATGCAGGTCGTCAACGCCATGTACGCGCTCACAAATGACCGCGCGCAGGTCAAGTCGGCCGATGCGGCGCGCACCTATGCGCAGCAGAGCCTGGACGCGGAAGAGAAGAAGCTGCGCCTCGGCGCTTCCACGACCGCCAACGTTCTGCAGCAGCAGCGCAATCTGGCCACGGCGGAAGATAACCTGATTGCCGCGCATGCGGCCTATGCCAAACACCGCGCCGACCTGTACCAGATTCTGGCCACCACGCTCCAGCACTACGGGATCAACTTGTCCGATGCCGCGGGCGGCAGTGTGGGCAGCGAGCCCATGGTTCCTGGCGTGATGCCGGCGCAGCCCGGCCACGAACCCACCATGCGGCCTCCGGCGGCGCCGGGGCAGTCCGCCATGCCACCCGCCCAGTAAAGCCCGTTGTGCGTAATTGGAGTGATGGTGATGGCCCGGCCTGAGCCGGGCCATCGCTTTTGATGCGGTTCGATCGGCGCCTGAAGGTTATTGAGCGGCCGTTCCATCGCAGGCGCAGCCCTACCGCGCCGCCACGCGATCCAGCAGATCGAAAAACTCCGGGAAGCTGATGGCTGCCGACTCCGCGCCCTGGATCAGGGTTTCGCCTTCGGCGCGCAGCGCCGCCACGCTGAAGGCCATGGCGATGCGATGGTCGCCGCCGGCGTCAATGGTTGCCCCGTGAAGCGCCTGGCCGCCGGGAACATCCAGACCGTCGTCAAACTCCTCGACCTCGGCCCCCATGGCGCGCAGATTCTTGGCTACCAGCGCGATGCGGTCGGATTCCTTGACGCGCAACTCGCGCGCGCCGCGAATGCGGATACCGCCGCTCGTATAGGGCGCGATGGCGGCCAGAACCGGCAGTTCGTCTATCAACTGGGCGGCCAGCAGGCCGGAGATCTCTGTCGAACCCAAACCCTGGGCCGGCGCGGAGATCTGCACCGTGCCCACCAGCTCCGCCTGTTTTTCTTCAAGGTTCAGCACGGAGATATGCGCGCCCAGCGCCATCAGCACATCGAGCAGCGAGGCGCGGGTGGGATTGAGTCCGAGAGCATCCACCACCAGGCTGGAGCCGGGAAAAAGAATTGCCGCGCACAGAAAAAAAGCGGCCGAAGAGAGATCGCCGGGCACGGCGGCCTCGATGGCGTGCAGCGGCTGCGGCCCGCTGATGGCCACGCACTCCGCGGTGCGGGTGAGCGTGGCGCCAAAGGCGCGCAGCGCGAGTTCGGTATGATCGCGCGTGCGCAGCGCCTCGCGCACCGTGGTCATGCCGATGGTCTGGAGCCCCG
>JAKCDN010000159.1 GCA_021841795.1 Acidobacteriota bacterium
TACGCGTTCTACATCAACATTCCGGTGGGCATTCTGGCGGTGGTGATGATCAGCCGGTTCGTACACGATCCGCCGTACATCAAGCATGCCAAGGTGAGCGCGTTTGACAACCTGGGCTTCGGACTGCTGGTGGTGTGGACGGGCTGCCTGCAGGTGGTGCTCGACAAGGGGCAGGAAGACGACTGGTTTGGCGCCATCTGGGTGCGCTGGGCGGTGGCGGCGCTGGTGGCGGCATTTATCGGCTGGGTATGGAGGTCGTGGACACATCCGAAGGGGCTGGTGGACCTGCACATTCTGAAGGACCGCAACTTTCGCACGGGGTGTCTTCTGATCGCGCTGCTGGGGATGTGCATTTACATCACGATCGCAATTTTGCCGCTCTACTACCAGGAGATTCTGGGCTACACGGCGTTCACGGCGGGGCTGGTGGTGGGACCGCGGGGCATTGGATCGTTTTTCGGATCGCCGGTGGTGGGGATTCTGGGCTCGCGGATCGATAACCGCAAGCTGCTCAGCTTCGGGTTTCTGGGGTTTGCGGTGTGCTCGTTTATCTTCGGCACGGTCGATCTGACGGTCGGGCCGTTCACGCTGCTGTTGCCGATTACGCTGACGGGATTTGCGCTGAGCTTTGTGTTTGTGCCGCTGGCCACGATGACGACGCAGACGATACCGAACCAGGAGATGGGCAACGCGACGGGCCTGTTCAACATGCTGCGGAATATTGGCGGGTCGATCGGGATTGCGATGGCGACGACGGCGATTGTCCGCCGCGCCGATCTGCACCAGACCAACCTGAGCCCGAGCCTGGCGCCATCGAGCGCGATGCTACAGCAGAAATCGGGGGAGCTGGCGGGGTATCTGGGCCGCCACGTGGGGCCGGCGATGGCGCGGCCGGGAGCATTCGGGCTGATCTACGGGAGGCTGATGCAACAGGCGGCGATGCTGGCGTACATCGACGTGTTTCGCTGGACGGCGGTGCTGGCGCTCATCTGCGCGGCGGCGGCGTGGCTGTTCAGGAAGCCGCCGAAGCATATGACGGCGCCGGAGGGGATGCACTGAGGCGGAGAATGCGCATGACATGGGATTTGCACAAGGCTTTCTAGGCCAGGGTCATAAAGCTCTTTTGCTTCTCGTCGTACTCTTCAATGCGGCCGGAGAGGATGTCGTAGTACCAGCCGTGCACAGTGAGGCGGTCTTCAGCGATGGCGCGGGCTACTGGCGGCTGAGCGCGGAGGTTTTGGAGCTGCGCGACCACGTTGCCGCGGATGAGCGAGGCCAGCTCGGCGCTGTCGCCGTCGGCGGGGTTGAGGGGCTGCCTGTGCTGGAAGGCGGCTTCAACGTGATCGAGCCAGCGTCGCGCCTTGGGGAGATTGACGAGCTTTGTGCGGTCGAGGGCGGCCTTCATGGCGCCGCAGTCGGAGTGTCCGCAGACGATGGCGTGGCGCACGTTGAGGACTTCAACGGAGTACTCGATGGTGGCGGTAACGCCGTCGACGTCGTGGCCGGTGACGGGGACGACGTTGCCGATGCTGCGGGCGATGAAGAGATCGCCGGGATCGGTGCCGAGGATGAGGTCGGGCACGACGCGGGAGTCGGCGCAGGTGATGAAGAGCCATGCGGGAGCCTGGCTTTCAGCAAGGAGATGGAAGTGACTTTTCCTGGCGGGGAAGATATCGGCGAGAAACCGTTTGTGTCCTTCGATGAGCTTTTGCATGGCGTTTCCGGGGCTCCGTTTGACGAGTGTTGGGGTGGTGCGACTGCGCGCTGACCTGTGCACGGCCGGCCTGTGCGGGGATCGAAGTGCGAACGAATGCACGCACCAGAAGACCGGCGCTGCCGACGGGCAGAAGCGGCGCGGTCCGCACAGGGCACAACCACAGGCTATCGCATGGCGGCAGGTTCTTGATGCCGGATTCTCGCCGGGTGAGACTATTCTTTGGAGAAGGAAATTCATAGGGATGCAGGCTCAGCTTTGTATTTTGCGCAATTATGTTGCCGCGTTGATGCTTTTGGCGGGCGCGGTATCGTGCGCCTCAGCGCAGGCGGTTGACACGATCGATCCAGGGCTGCGGGACCGGGTGGACCGGATGGCGGCGCAGGTGCTGGAGGCCACGGGCGTGCCGTCGGCGTCAGTTGCGGTGGTGGAGCACGGCCGGCTGGTCTACACGCGGGCGTATGGGGATGCGCGGATTGCGACGGCGGGGACGCCGGCGGTTCCGGCGACGCCGGAGATGCGCTACGCGATCGGATCGATCTCAAAGCAGTTTACGGCGGCGGCAATTCTGCTGCTGCAGGAGCAGGGCAAGCTGTCGCTGGACGATGCGGTGGGCAAGTACATTCCGGGGCTGACGCGGGGTGACGAGGTGACCATCCGCGAGGTGCTTTCGCACACCTCGGGGTACCAGGACTACTGGCCCGAGGATTATGTGATGACAACAATGATGGGCGCCGAGACGGCGCAGGAGATTCTGGACACGTGGGCGAAGAAGCCGCTGGACTTTGAGCCGGGGACGCAGTGGCAGTATTCGAATACGAATTTTGTGATTGCGGGACGGATTGTGGAGGCAGTTTCGGGCGAGAACTACTGGAATTTTCTGAGCGAACACATCTTCCGGCCGCTGGGGATGAAGTCGGTATGGAACTTCGATGCGGCCAAGCTGACGGCGACGGATGCGACGCCGTATTACCGGCATGCGCTGGGACCGCTGCGGGTGGCGCCGAAGGAGGGTTTCGGCTGGATGTTCGCGGCGGGCGAACTGGCGATGACGGCGCACGATCTGGCGCTGTGGGACGAGAGCCTGCTGGCGCGGTCGCTGCTGAAGCCGGAGAGCTACCGGGATATGTTTACCGAGGTGAAGCTGAAGAATGGCCAGGGCACGCACTACGGGCTGGGCGTGGACGTGCAGGAGCGGAACGGCCATCGCTCGATTGAGCACACGGGCGAGGTGTCGGGGTTTGTTTCCTGCAATGAGGTTCTGATCGATGATGGAGCGGCGGTGGTTGTACTCACCAACCAGGATGCGGTGAGCGCGGCGAGCACGATCGCGAACCTGGCCGCGCCGCTCGTTGCGGGCTATCCGCAGAGCGCGGCGGAGCAGCAGGCGCTGGACATCTACCACGGCTTGCAGCAGGGACAGATCGACCGCTCGCTGCTGGCGCCGAACCTGAACAGCTACTTTACGCCGGAGGCGATGGCCGATTTCCAGTCGAGCCTTGCTCCGCTGGGCGAGCCGCTCAGCCTGCGCCAGACCAGCACGGAACTTCGGGGCGGGATGACGTACCGGGAATTTGAGATGGTCTACCCGGACCGGCGGCTACAGCTTACGACGTATACGTATCCGGATGGGAAGCTGGAGCAATATCTGATCGCGCCGGTGGAGTGAGGCGCCCTCAGGATTCACGGCGCTCGGGCTGGCGCGGGTCGACGGGATAGGGGTTGAAGCGGTCGCCGCGGTCGCGCTCCTGCTCCCACTGGCGGCGCTGTTCCTGCTCCTGGCGTTCTTCGCGTCCGTCGCTCACGGCGAGCCCCCCGGATCCAGTGTAGACGGCAGGGCGCGGGCGGCGGGGATGCAAGGTCTTCCGGTAGACTTGAATTGAACCCATGTTTGAGAATCTATCCGAAAAGCTACAGCGCGCATTCAAGAACCTTCGCGGTCAGGGCACGCTGTCTGAAGAAAATATTGCCGAGGCGCTGCGCGAGATCCGCGTAGCGCTGCTAGAGGCCGACGTCAACCTGAACGTAGTGCGCGACCTGATCGAACAGATCCGCGCGCGGGCGGTGGGGACGGAGGTTCTGACGGCGCTTTCGCCGTCGGAGCAGGTGATCAAGGTAGTTCGCGACGAGCTGGTTGCGCTGCTGGGCAAGGACACGGCGCGGTTCAACTTTGCATCGCGGCCGCCGACGGTGATCCTGATGGCAGGGCTGCAAGGCTCGGGCAAGACGACGACCAGCGGCAAGCTGGCGGCATGGCTGAAAAAAGGCGGCCACCGGCCGATGCTGGTTTCAGTGGACGTTTATCGTCCCGCGGCGCGCGAGCAACTGAAGGTTGTGGCCAAGCAGGTGGAAGTGCGCCTGTACGAAGGCGATACGCGAGGCGAGGCGGCGGGAACGGCGCTGGTGGAGCGGCTGGCCAAAGAGGCGCGGCGCGAGGCCGTGATCATGGGCTGCGACACGCTGATTGTGGACACCGCGGGCCGGCTGCACGTGGACCAGGAGCTGATGGCCGAGATGGAGAGCCTGAAGAAGCATCTGGCGCCGCAGGAGATCCTGTTTGTGGCCGATGCGATGACAGGCCAGGATGCGGTGAATTCGGCGCAGGATTTTCATTCCCGGCTCTCGCTGACGGGCGTGGTGCTCACGAAGATGGACGGCGATGCGCGCGGCGGCGCGGCGCTGTCGATCCGGCACGTGACGGGACAACCGATTAAGTTTATCGGCGTGGGGGAAAAGCCGGACGCGTTTGAGCCGTTCCATCCCGACCGCATTGTGGGCCGGATACTGGGCATGGGCGACATCATGTCGCTGATTGAGAAGGCCGAGGAGAAGCTGGATCGCAAGAAGAGCGAGGAGCTGGCGCGGAAGGCGCTGCTGGGCGATGGATTTTCTCTGGAGGACTTCCGCGATCAACTGCGGCAGATCAAGAAGCTGGGCTCGATGGAGAGCATTTTGAAGATGCTGCCTTCAGTGGGTCCGTTTGCGGGGATGCAGCAGGCGGCGAGCCATGTGGACGAGAAGCAGTTTGTGCGTCTGGAGGCGATGATCAACTCGATGACGCCAAAGGAGCGGCGCAACCACGACATCATTTCAGGATCGCGGCGGAAGCGGATCGCGGCCGGTTCGGGCACGAGCGTGCAAGAGGTGAACCAGTTGCTGCGGCAATATGCGCAGATGGCGAAGATGTTCAAGCAGGTGGGCAAGATGGGGATGGCGAAGAGCATGATGCGTGGCGGGATGGCGGGGATGGGCGGCCGGCAGAGGTTTGGGCGGTAGGATAATAAATCCCTGGAATCTGCAATGGATGTATTGACGCTGCCCGCCGGCAGCGTACAGTTCGCTCTTGCCCCAGCACCATCTCCATCTCCATCTCGGTGCGGGCGTGGGGCTCGGGCGTGAGCGCCGCTCATTTCTGCCCCTGCCGCGGCAGGATCGCGATACAGGATGTTTTCGGGCGCGCGGCGCAAAGCCTCCAATCCTTCTTGCAGGCGGGCAATGGCATTGCTCTGAGGTAAATAGCGATCGGAGCCCTGTGCCGCTTCAGGCCAACTCATCTGCGAGAATGAGAGAGATGACACCGCTCCAGGAACAACTTGACGAGATTACGGCAAACACGCGGAGGCTGGTGCAGCCGGAGCGGATGGCGATTGGCGAGCGGGCGGTGGCGGAGCTTCTGAGCTCCGGGATCGAGGATCGGATTTTGCCTGTTGGCGCCGCGGCGCCGGAGTTCATGCTGAACGATGCTTCGGGGCGGGCGATTCGGTCGGCCGATTTGCTGGCGCTGGGGCCACTGGTGGTGAAGTTCTTTCGCGGGCGCTGGTGCCCTTATTGCGTGACCGAGCTTGAGGCCTGGCGGGAACTCTACCCGAAGTTGCGGGAGGCGGGTGTGCTTTTGGCCGCGGTGAGCCCGCAAACCAGCCGGCAGAGCGACTTTATGGTGGGACAGCACGGGATGCCGTTTCCGGTGCTGAGCGATCCGGGTTGCGCGGTGGCGGAGCAGTTCGGCCTGGCCTATACGATTCCCGAGTATCTGCGCGAGTATTACCGGTCGATCCTGGTAAACATTCCGTTTGTGAACGGTGACGAGAGCTGGCGGATGATTTTGCCGGCGACGTACGTGGTGAGCCAGTCGGGGCGGGTGACGCATGCGGAGGCGTATGCGGATTACCGGGTACGGCCGGAGCCGGAGGAGATTCTGGCGGCGGCTCTGGCGACGGTGAGGCGATAGGCAGCCACCGGGTCACGGCGCGATATCGAGATCAATGTGGCGGATGGATCCGGTGAAGGGGAACGGGCTGAGGTACGGCCCGACGGGCGAAGCCGTGTCCTGGCCGATGTCGAAGGTTTCTTCAAACGAAAATGCGGTGCGGACGGTCTCAGGCAGCCGGGCCTGGGCGGCAGGCCTGTTGTTGACAAGCAGGGAGACGGTTGCGCCCCTGCCGGGGCCGCCGCCGTCGCAATGGAATTGCAGGGTAATCCTGGCTGGGCCGGGCGGGAGCGGATCGGCAGCCTGGATGGTTGTGACGCGGCGCTGGAAGTAGTTGTAGGTGTAAGCGGGCCTGCCGTCTTTGATGTAGAGGCTGAAGCCGCCGGCCTCGCCGCCGTCGGAGATGAGCACGCCGTCGCCGCCGTGCGGCGGAATATCGACCCACGCGGTGATGGTGTGGGAGTGGTTCTCATAGACGGGCGTGAGCGAGAGAAAGAGATGTCCGGTGGGGGCGTAGTAGACGAAGTGCCTGCCGGAGGGGCGAGGTTGCCGGCCGCCAAAGCGGGGATCGAGCGGGTAGACGTTATTGCGGCGCGCTTCAGAGTCAAAGAGCTGCTCGAGCTGGGCGAGTTTGGCGGGGTTGGCGGCGGCGATGTTATCGGCCTCGGAGTAATCGGCGCTGAGGTGATAGAGCTCCCAGGGCTGGCGGTTGGGGTCGGGCGGGGGTTGATTGGTGTAGATCCAGGGCAGCAGCCCGCTGCGCGAGGCGGCCATCCATCCGTCGTGATAAATGGCGCGGTTGCCGAGCATCTCAAAGTACTGCGTGGCGCGGAGGCCGGGTGAGTCGGCTGAGGAGAATGTGGCCAGGAAGCTGATGCCGTCCATGCGCTGCTGTTTGACGCCGTTGACCTGGGATGGGATGGGAATGCGGGCAGCGTCAAGGATGGTGGGCGCGACGTCGGTGACGTCTTCAAACTGACTGCGCAGGCCGCCGTGGTCGTGAATGCGGCTGGGCCAGAAGACGATGAGGGGGTCGCGGGCGCCGCCGAGGTGGGAGCCGATGCGCTTGCC
>JAKCDN010000160.1 GCA_021841795.1 Acidobacteriota bacterium
CAAAGTCCACCGTTCCCAACCCTCGCGCCGCCGCCATCGCCAGATAAGGCATCTGCCCGGCATCCAGATTCCAGTACGCCTTGGCCGCATAGGCGTCGATCGCCACCGGATCGGTTCCCGCAATCAGGGTCTTCTTCAGCGCCACGTCCTCCAGATTGCCCCCCGTCGGCCCGTTGCGCAGCAGCACCCGGTAGCAGTCCAGAAACGTCAACGTCGGCAGCATAAAACTCGCCAGATCCGCCAGGCTCTGGTGAATCTGCTGGTGCAGCCGATTGCGCTGTCCTCCCAGAATCCCATACCAGTTCTTCATCCCCAGCGTCGCGCCCGTCAGCGCATGATGCTTCGCGATGGGCAGATTGATCAGCTTATCGGCCTCCAGAAACGGCGCGAAGACTGGCCAGTTCTTCAACACCACTCCGCCCATATCCACTTCGCGAAAACGATCGGGATCGGGCAGAATCACCTCCGCGCCCTCGGCCCGCGCCGCGGCCTGAATCCCCGAGCGCTGGAAGCACCTCCGCGGCTCGTTGCAGCTCACATCGGTCACAATCACGCGCTTCGCGCCCGCCTGCCAGCACTGCCGCACGACCGCCGCCACCAGATCCGGATTCGTATTTGCCGCCTGCTCCGGCGTACGGTCCCAGGCAATATTCGGCTTCAGCACCACCACGTCCTGCTTGCTCACGAACCGGCCCATTCCGCCCAGATTCGTAATCGCCTGCTCCGCCAGCTCCCGCGGCTCGCCGTTCTGCACCACCGTCAGCGCGGGCCACTCGGCGCTGGCCGCCACGCGATGATCGCGCCGCGCCGCCTCGGCTTGTCCCGCAACCGGCCGCCGGCTCCGTTCGCTCAACCAGAACGCCGCGCCGGCCGCACCCGCCGCTACTCCGCCCGCGCGCAGCAACTGCAGCAAAGCCTCCCGTCGCGTCATGCCCGGCGTCGCGTCCTCCGCATCCAGCCGCACGAGTTTCTTGTCGTCGTCGCTCATCGCTGCCCTCCGTGTCCGTTCCCCGGCGGTGTTCCCCACCCGTCGCGCATGCTGATTGGACACGCGCCCGGATCCTCCTGCCGCCGCTCCATCCGCGGCCGCGCCTCTACACTTCAACCAGCCGTATGCGTTCCGGATCGCAGGTTCCCCGCCGGTGCGCCCCGTCCGCCGCCGTGGCAATGTAGTTCGGCTTGCGCCCCGCGGCTTCAAGCGTCGGCACGCCCACAGCCGCGCGTTGCTTTTCGATCATCCCCCACGCCGTGTGATCCACCGCCACCCGGTCCTCGCCGACCACCAGGGCGTTCGGGAACCACAGCCGCTCGGGATGAAAGCCCGGTCCACCGTCGTACACCGACGAGATCGCATCCCCGATCGTCAGCCGTACCTTCTCCCGCACCGCAGCGACGCAGTTCAGGTCCGCCACGCCGGGGTTGCAGCCGTTCGCATGCAGCAAAAAGGGCTTGTCCACAACACCGTACATGTTCTTCATGGCAAAGGTGACGCCTGCGATCTCGTGGTCTTTCAGAATCGGAAGATTGATCACCATCGCGCACTCCCGGGTCAGAATCTTCGCCAGCCGGATTCGCGCCGTTCCCCACTCCGACTCCTGGTCCTCATAACCGGCCACATCGCTGCCATAGCAGCGCACCCGGCCGGCATCGGTATTCACCGTCATCCCGCACGCGGCCAGATCCCGCGCGTTGCGGTCCCAAACCAGAATGTTGCCCGCCTTGACCCCGGCTTGCTGCAGGCGCTCGGCTATCGCCATCGTCAGCACGGCATGCGTCGCAATGCCACGCCCGCCCAGCCCATTCACCTTCAGCCCGATCGTCTGACCCGCAAGAACATGCGCCGGAATCACACCCTTCCAGGCCTCCACCGGCTTCTCCCGGCCGGTGTACGCAGTCATCGCCTTATCCAGAAGGCTCAACACCTTCTGCTCCTCGCGCGCGCCGCCGGCATCCTGCAGAGACGCATCTCGCGCCACCACGACCTTTGACTTGCTCGCCGGCGCGCCGGCAACCGCCAATCTCTCCGCCGCAGACGCCGTGCCCAGCAGCATTGCGCCTGTCGCTGCATCTTTCAGGAACTCTCTGCGATTTTTCATTGTGCGCTTGCCCTCTCTGCAATCTGCTTGCTCCACCCCGCGGCCCAGCGCCCGCGCTCTTGTCCCTGAGCCCGCGCCGCGTCAACCTCAACTTCCCTAACCCGTTTTGCGCTGTCCAAAGACGTGATCCTCGAAGCCGAGGAAGTACCACATCCCCCGCCCTGAAAACTTCCCCGTAAACAACCACTTCACGCAGCGCTTGGAAAACTTGAAACCGTCGGCGATCGTCGTTAGGAAGCCCTCTCGCGACCGTCCCGCGCTCAGCACCGATACTCCGTTTGCCAGCAGAACATTCACCATCTCGCTCACCTCCGGCAGATACACATGCGTGGGGTCGTCCTGAAATCGCAGCGTCTCGTCCTCGGCATGCGGCAGCCCCAGGCTCCGCACCGACGGAAACGCAATCCAGATGTATCCGCCCGGCTTGAGCTTGGCGCACAGCGTCGCCACCACCGGCCGCGGATCCCGCATGTGCTCCACCACGTGGTTCAGTATCACCAGGTCGTAGCTCGCATCGGGAATCGCATCGTAACCTGACCCATCCTCGCCCAGCTGGAAATACGCGTCCATCGCGCCCACATCCGCATCGCTCAGCCGGTAGCGCCGGACGTCCGCGCCCGCATAATGGCAGCTGGAAAACCAGCGCTTCGTCAGCGTCGGCGAGCCGTTGCCGCACCCGATATCGAGAATGCGCGGCGCCGCACCCAGCTTGCCCCGCACCATGCGGAATTTCATCGGACAATGCGCCATTCGACCTTCCAGCTCCTCCGACCGGGAAAATACTACAGCCTGGCTTCCACGCCGTGCGCCAGCGCCATCAATGCGTCCCGCGTTCCCGGGGCCGCCTCGTAGGCTACGATTCGCACCAGGTATGGGCCCTTGCAGAAGATCACACTCTGCGCGTACGCGTATCCGGCGTCGCCTATCTGCACGCTCTTTGCCCCGCCCGATCCTTCAGACTCCAGAATCTTGCGTGCCCCCGCGGAATCTCCCATAGTGTAAACGTCGACAACTGCGTCCAGCTTCCCCTGGTACTTGTAGTCCGAAGTCGATGTCGAAACCACGCCTGCCGCCACATAGTGCTCGGCGTCCCCATCGATGTATTGCCACAGATCCTTCGCGGCAAAAATCCGGGTGTCGCCGGCCTTCTCCCATCCCGGCGCCGCGCCCGTCGGCGGAAACGCATCAACCGCCTTCTTCCTGCAGCCTGCGCCCGCAATCGACACGGCAATTGCAACCAGCGCAATCCAGAGATTACCTTTTCGCCTCCGCGAAGTTCTCACGTTCGTCTCCTTTCAACTGCGGCGTCATTGCTTGCCGGCCTCGCAGCCCGCCTGACGGCTGCAGTCGGAGTCACTGTACGCGCCCTGCTAACCCCGCTTCTCCCTCACCAGAAGAATCTGGCTCGATGGCGAGCGGCTTTCTCCAATGCTGGTCACGTAAACCGCGGGATGCTCCTGCAGCGGGCACGCATATTCGCAGGCGCCACAGCCCACGCACCGGCTCGGGTCCACGTGCGGCTGCTTCAGCGTCTTCGTCCTGCCCTCTGCATCCACCACCTCGGCCTCCACCACATAAATTGCCTTGGGAGAAACCGGACACCACTCCTCGCACACAATGCAGTCGGTGGCCATCGCCCAGGGCAGGCAGCGTCCGCGGTCGTAGAACGCCGTGCCCAGCCGCACCGGCTGGCTCTGCGCCGATCCCACTCCGACCACCCAACCCTTTTCCTGCGGCGTAATCTGCCAGATCGCCCCTGTCGGGCACACCTCCGAACACAGCACGCAGCTCGGTTCGCAGTAGCCGATACGCGGCACCAGGGTCGGCGTCCACAGGCCTTCCAGACCCGCCTGCGTGAGCGTCGGTTGCAGCGCATTGTTCGGACACACCTTCATGCATTCGCCGCACCGGATGCACCGCGACAGAAAATCCGGCTCGTCAAGCGCCCCCGGCGGCCGCAGCAGCCGGTCGTTCCGGCTCTTGCCCAGGCCCGTATTCGCCCGCAGCAGCGGAACCGCCGCCGCGCCCGCCGCAATCCCCGTCAGCGTCCGCCGCCGCCCCAGATCGGGCGACGCCACTTCTTTCTCCTTGCGAAAGAAGCGGAATGCAAGCGCATGATCCGGACAGCTCCCCACGCAGTTCATGCACATCAGGCACTCCGACTTCCGCCACGGCGCGCCCCCGATCGGATCGTCGCCTCCCTGGCAGTGGAGCAGGCAGCGATTGCACTGGTTGCATCGATCCGCATCTTTGTGCAGCCCCAGCACCGACCAGCGCGACACCGCGCCCAGCAGCGCCCCCAGCGGACAAATCGAGCGGCACCAAAACCGCGTCACGCGCAAACTCATCGCCAGAATGGCGACGAACAAAACCCCCAGAAAGATCCCCTGCATGAAGTGGGCCTGCCGAAACTCCAGCAGAAACGACCCCAGTACAGCATGGACGCCTTCGCCCGTCGCCTTGACCGCTGCAATGTGACTGTTCTCGAGTGGCGTCAGCACCGCGCGCACCGCGTAGTTAAATGCCGGCAGCAGCGATAGACCGAACGAACGCACCAGGAGACTGAACGGATCGAGCCACCCGATCGCCATCGACCCGCAGGCCGCGGCCACCAGCCCGGCCAGCAGCACAACGTACTTGATCGTCTGCCACCGCTTGTAGCGGTTCGACTCAATCCGCTGCTTGCCGCGCTTCGCCTCCGAGGGCCTGCCGCCCACAAAATGCTGCAGCGTTCCCAGAGGGCAGATCCAGCCGCAGAAAAATCGTCCCAGAAACAATGTCGGGAGCAGAATGACCAGGCTCCACAGCAGCCCGCGATACAGCGCGTGCCCCGCCAGCGCATTCGTCACCGCCACCAGCGGATCCCATTCAAAAAACAGACGCACCGGCCCGCGCAGGTGGATGTCGCTCGTCGTCCCCGGCAGCGCACGCAACGCCGTAAAGATCAGCAGGAACAGAAAAAGCAGGAGAAAGAAAATCTGCGAAATCCGGCGCAATCTCTGGATTCTGGAACCCGTCACGCACCCCTCCGCAGGCCACGCGCAGGCGCAAAGCCTTGGCCGCAATCATCAGGGCTGTGAGCAGGTTAAAACTGTGACCACGATCACCTTCAGGCGGTCAGCCACCGGCAGGCATCGCCATCGATTTCTGCCGCGGAATCCCGTGCAAGCCTTCACAGGTGATTGATCAGCGAGGCAATACATGCGGCGCCGAAACCGTTGTCGATATTGACTACGGAAATATTCGGCGCGCAGGTGTTCAACATCCCCAGCAACGCCGCCACTCCGCCCAGCGACGCACCATAACCTACGCTCGTCGGCACCGCGATGACCGGCGCATGCACCAGGCCGCCAACCACCGTCGGCAACGCACCTTCCATGCCCGCGCATACAATCAGCACCCGCGCCGATCTCAGCATCTGCTGCTGCGCCAGCAACCGGTGAATCCCCGCTACGCCCACGTCGGCCACCAGATCCACCGTGTTGCCCATCAGGCGCGCCGTCACTGCTGCCTCTTCGGCCACCGGCAGGTCGCTCGTCCCTGCGCAAACCACCGCCACCGTTCCCTTGCCCGCCGGCGCGTCGGTCTGCTTCAGCGTGATCGCGCGCGCCATCGGGTGGAACTCCGCCCGCGGCTCGGCGGCCTGCACCATCGCGTACATCTCGACCGAGGCCCGCGTGGCCAGCACATTGCCGCCCGCCCTCGCCATCCGCTCAAAGATGGCCGCCACCTGTTCCGGCGTCTTGCTCGCGGCAAAGATCGTCTCCGGCATGCCCGTACGCAGCGATCTGTGGTGATCCACCTTCGCAAAGCCAAGATCCTCAAACGGCAGATTGCGCAGCCGCTCCAGCGCGTCGGCCACGCCCGTCGTCCCCGCCTGAACCTCTTGCAGCAGTCTCTCAACCTGTGCGCGATCCATCAGTGCTTCCCCTTCGACGCCGCTCCCTGCTCCGACCACGCCTTCATCGCTGCCTGCATCACCTGCTTCAAAGGAAGCTGATGCAGCCGCGCCAGATTCCGGCACACCTCATACTCCGGCTGCGCGTTCGCCACCTCGCCCGTAGCCCAACGCGCCACCTTCATCCGCACTTTGCCCCACGCCGTCTCCACCTCGGCAAACTCGCGTGCCAGCGCCATCTTGCTCTCGATCCGCCACCGCAGCCCGATCGTCGTCGTCTCCCGCAGCAGCAGATCGCGCAGCATCGGCATCTTCTCCGGGCTCGACAGCACCGTCACCTGCACCCCCGCCCGTCCTTTTTTCATCTGCACTGGCGTCCGATACACATCCCACGCTCCCGCCTCAAGCAGCAGTTCGCTCACGTAGGCCAGCAGCTGCGGAGTCGAATCGTCAATCACCGTCTCCATCACCGCGATCGGCGTCGCGCCTTCGGCTGCATCGGACGCATCGCCCACCAGCAGCCGCAGCAGATTCGGCTCTCCCGGCGTATCCCGTCCGCCCGCGCCGTAGCCCCGCAATGCAACCCGCATCGCCGGCAGCGGCCCGTACTCCACATCAAGCATCCGCAGCAGCGCCGCGCCTGTCGGCGTCACCCGTTCCATCGCCGGCCCGGCCGCATACACCGGCGCATCTCCCAGCAGGGCCAGCGTCGCCGGCGCAGGCACCGGCAGCGTCCCATGCTGGCACTTCACCGTCCCGCTGCCTACATTCAACGGCGATGCCATCCACCGTTCCACGCCCAGCGCCTCGCACCCCGCCGCCGCGCACACAATGTCCACGATCGTGTCCACCGCGCCCACTTCGTGGAAGTGCACCTTCTCGATCGGCATCGAATGGATCGCCGCCTCGGCCTCGCCCAGCAGCTGGAACGCCCGCGACGCCCGCCGTTTCA
>JAKCDN010000161.1:0-6501 GCA_021841795.1 Acidobacteriota bacterium
ATCTCGTTGATTTTAAAGGGACAATAAAAATGTCCGAGAATGGCACGCCAGATGCTCATAGGATGGTGCCCGGCTGAGGCTGGGGAAATAAAAATCGGAGAGGAAAAACCATGAACAACCTGTTTCTTGCCATGTATGTGAAGCTTCAGAGCCTGACCAACCGTGAAGAAGGCCAGGATCTGGTCGAGTACGCGTTGCTGATCGCCCTGGTTGCTCTTGCCGCCATCACCGGCGTAAACAAGGTCGCCAGCGCCATCACCACCGTCTTCAGCAACATCAGCGCTTCCTTGTCGTAGCTCCTGGCAGTTCGACGTACCCCAGGGCCTCAGCTTTTCGGCGGGAGAGACACGCACCCATAGCACCCACTATGTGTCTCTCCTGTCGAAGGAAGTCCGCTCAACCGCACTCCTTGCCAACCAGCAAGAGAAATTTCGATTTTGATCCGCGGTATCGTCAGTAGCCCTTCTGACCGCATTCCGAACTGATCTGGATGTGGGCCTCCGAGGAGGCAAAAGCACCCAGGCGATAAGGAACACGCCGAATGGAAGCAGGAAGATCGACGATACTGTTTTTGAAGCGATGGATGCAAAGCCGGAGCCTGTAGCGCGCGAGAAAGCTCAGGATCCGGTCGAGTTCGCGCTGCTGAGGATCCCGGTTGCACTTGCCGCCAACCCTGCGGAACAAGGGCCACTGTCCTCGGCAACGTCAGCAGCGCACTGGATTAGCGCCAACGTAGCGCAGCCATGCCGGATCAGTAGTGACTCCGGCGTTCTACTGCATCAGGCATCGATGGATTCTGCCGAGAGGCTGGATGCATGCGGTTTTCCCGCATGGCATCCAGCCTTTCGCACGTTCAGCCGCCGTGGGCCGCGTTGGCAAGTGGGGTTCGGGCGCGCGATTCCCCGCCCGGCAGCCCTCTGCCATACCGTAGAATCTCGATGATCCTCCGCATGTTCTTGTAAGAATCCCAGGCGACCCACCGGACCGAGATGCTGCAGGCAACCGTCAATCAATCCAATCCCGCGCTCCTGGTTCTTGAGTGCGGCATGACAGCCCTGGCGGCAGCCCTGGCCTTTGCCTTTCCGCGCCTGGGCGGCGGCTGGTTCCTCTGCATCGAGCGGGCGCTTGGCGGCCTGGCCCGCCGCAGAGTGCTGGCCGCGGTCTGCGTCGGCTTCAGCGTGCTTGCGCTGCGCCTGGCCATCCTGCCCCGGTATCCCGTGCCGCTGCCCTTTGTCCCCGACGACTTCAGTTTTCTGCTCGCCTCCGACACCTTTGCCCACGGCCGCCTCGCCAACCCTACGCCCGCCATGTGGACCCACTTCGAGAGCATTCACATCACCATGTGGCCCACCTATCAGTCCATGTACTTTCCCGGGCAGGGGCTCCTGATGGCCGCGGGCCAGGTTCTCTTCGGCAGCCCCTGGGTCGCGCTGCTCATCGTCAGCGCGCTCATGTGCGCGGCGCTCTGCTGGATGCTGCAGGCCTGGCTGCCGCCGGGCTGGGCCCTGCTCGGCGGCGCCATCGCCGTGCTCCGCATCGGCGTCTTCAGCTACTGGACCAATACCTATCACGCCGCCGGCTCCCTGGCCGCGCTCGGCGGGGCGCTCATCCTCGGAGGGCTCCCGCGCCTGCTGCGCACCGCGCGCATCCGCTACGCCGTGCTCCTTGGCGTGGGCCTCGCCATCCTTGCCCTGACTCGCCCCTACGAAGGCCTCTTGATGTGCCTGCCGGTCGGCTTTGTCCTTGCGCGCTGGATGTGGAAGGGAAAAAACCGGCCCGGCCGCGCCGCGCTGCTCCGCCTGGCCGCGGTGCCTCTGCTCTTCGGCGTCGCCGCCGTCGCCTGGATGGGCTACTACGACTACCGCGCCTTCGGCAATCCTCTTACGCCGCCCTACACCGTGGACCGCGCCACCTACGCCACCGCTCCTTACTACATTTGGCAGCACGCGCGCCCCGAGCCGCACTACCGCTACCCGGAGATGCAGACCTTCTATCACAAGGGCGAGCTGGACTTCTTCAAGGGATACGACTCCTTTGCCGGCTTCCTGCGCCAATCCGCGATCAAGGTCGGATTCATGTTCCTTTTCTATAGCGGATTCGCCCTGTTCCCGCCGATGTTGATGGTCGGCCGTGTCTTTCGCGACCGGCGCATCCGCTTTCTCGTGGCGGTTGTCCTGGTGCTGGCCGCGGGCATGGCGATTGAGATTTATCTGTTGCCGCACTATGTGGCCCCATGCGCGGGCGCCTTCTACGCCATCGGCCTGCAGATGATGCGCCACCTGCGCCAGTGGCGGCCGGAGGGCCGTCCCGCCGGCCGCGCCATGGTGCGCAACATCCTCACCGTCTGCGTCCTCTTGGCCGGTTTGCGCATCTTTGCCGCTCCCCTGCGCCTTGCCCAGTACGAGTGGCCGCCCAGCAACTGGAACTTCGTCTGGTTCGGTCCCGAGCATTTCGGCGTCCCCAGAGCCCGCATGCTGCACTGGCTCCAGAGCCGGCCCGGCCGACAGCTCGTCATCGTGCGCTACTGGGGCAATCACTATCCCTTCGACGAGTGGGTCTACAACCGCGCGGACATCGACGGCTCCAGGGTAATCTGGGCCCGGGATGGCGGTCCCGCTGCCAATGCCGAGCTGATCCGCTACTATCGGGACAGAAAGGTGTGGCTGGTCGAGCCCGATGCTGTGCCCGCGCGGGTCTCGCCCTATCCGATCGAGGAGCACAAACCATGATCAACGGGAAACGCGTCGCTGTCGTAATGCCCGCCTACAACGCCGAGAGAACCCTCGAGCAAACCGTCCGCGAACTGACCGATGTCGTCGATATCAGGATTCTCGTGGACGACTCCAGCAAAGACAACACCGCCGCCGTCTCCTGCAAGCTCGGCGTCGAGACCTTCATCCACGACGCCAACTACGGCTACGGGCGCAACCAGCAGACCTGCTATCGCGAAGCCCTCAAGGCCGGCGCCGACATCGTCGTCATGGTCCACCCCGACTACCAGTACACGCCGCTGCTCGTCCCGGCCATGGCGGGCATGGTGGCCAGCGGCCTCTACGACATGGTCCTGGCCTCGCGCATCCTCGGCGGCGGCGCGCGCACCGGCGGCATGCCCCTCTACAAGTACGTCTCCAATCGCCTGCTCACCGCCTTTCAAAATCTCTTCCTCGGCGTCAAGCTGTCGGAGTATCACACCGGCTTCCGCGCCTTCTCCCGCGAACTGCTGGAGGCGCTGCCGCTGGCCGAAAACTCCGACGACTTTGTCTTCGACAACCAGATGATTGCCCAGGCCGTCATGTTCGGCTTCAAGATCGGCGAGATCTCCTGCCCCACCAAATATTTTGAAGAGGCATCCTCCATCAACTTCCGGCGCAGCGTGCAGTACGGCCTCGGCGTGCTCGCCACCACCATGAGCTTCGTTGCCCACCGCGCCGGCCTGCGCCGCCTGCCGCGTTACGACGCCGCGGGACGCAAGGTGATTCAGGGCTATTACTCCGAAAGCGCAAAACGCGTTTAGTCCGAGGACCATCGAGAATGACTCGCGCGCGGCTCGACAGCTTTCTCCTCTTCCTCTTCGGCTGCGCCGTCTTTGTCGGCCTCGGCGTCTTCCTGGCCCGCATCTCCCTCGTCTCCCAGGTCGACTTCAAGTGCCTCTACTACGGCTCGCGCTGTTTTCTCAACCACTGCGACCCCTACCGCGCCGGCGATCTTCTCCGCGTCTATCAGGCCGCCGCCGCCGATCATCCCGCCGATACCGCCTCGATCGGGCGCATCGTCGTTACCTATGTCAACCTCCCGACCACTCTGATCTTCGCCGCGCCCTTCGCCCTGCTGCCCTGGGGACCGGCGCACGCGCTCTGGATGACCCTCACCGCGGCATGCTTCATCCTGGCCGCTTTCCTGATGTGGCGTCAGGGCGCGGCTGCGGCTCCCGGCGTCTCCGGAGCGCTCATCTTTCTCCTGCTCGCCGGCAGCGAGCTGCTGGTCGAGGTCGGCAATGACGCCGGCCTGGCCGTCGCCTTCTGCGTCATCGCCGTCTGGTGTTTCGTGCAGGACCGCGCGGTCTGGGCGGGAACGCTGTGCTTTGCCCTCAGCCTGCTATTGAAGCCCCACGTCACCGGGCCGGTCCTGCTCTACTTCCTGCTCTCCGGCGCCGGCGCCCGCAAAAAAGCCCTCCGCACCATCGCCGTCACCGCCGCCCTCGGTCTGCCTGCGCTGTTGTGGATCGATCGCGCCATCCCCGCCTGGAGCGCGGAGATGCATGCCAATCTGCGCGCCATCACGGCCCCCGGCGGCGTCAACGATCCCGGCCTGGCCGCCCTGCACGCCACCGCGCACGGCTCGGCTCTGGTGAACGTGCAGACCTTGCTCGCGCTGCTCGGCCACAATCCCCGCTTCTACAATCCCGCCGCTTATCTGCTCTGCCTTCCGCCGCTCGCGGTCTGGGTCGCGGTCACGCTCCGCCGCCGCCATTCTTCCCAGAGCCCGTGGGTCGCCATCGCCGCCGTGGCCCTGCTGTCCATGCTGCCCCTCTATCACCGCCAGCATGACACCCGCCTGCTCCTGCTCCTGGTGCCGGCCATGGCCGCGCTCTGGGTCCGGGGCGGCCGCGCGGCCCGGCTCGGGCTTGCCATCACCGCCGCCTGCGCGCTGCTCACCGGCGACATCGCCGGCCAGTTTCTGGCCGTCGTCGCCGCCGCCCTGCATCTCTCTGCCCGCGGTTGGCCGGGCCGGCTCGCCGATCTCTGCATGACCCTCCCCGCGCCCCTGATTCTGTGCCTCGCGGCCGCCTTCTACCTGTGGGCCTACGCCCGCGCCGGCAATCCTGCTCCGCCCGCCTCCGCGGCTGCGCAGGAGGCCGAGCCGCTCCCAACCTGAACGCCGAACCGGAATCGCCGCTAAGCAGATGGCCGCGGCGCCGCTTTTTCTCCTCCGCCGCCGGCCGCCAGCATCGCCGCCGAAAGCAAAAATGCCATCCCGGCAAGATAGAAGTAGTTGGCGAAGGCCTGCCTGCTGGTGGCGAAGAGAACAAGCAGCGCGGTTGAATACGCGGTGGGGAAAGCGGCCGGGCTGCGATTCGTCGCCAGAAGCGCCCACATGATAAACGCCAGAACCAGCACGGGCCCGAACCGGATGATCCACGGAAACGGCACCACGAAGCTCAATGCGTCGGAGCGGTTGGGCGGCATCAGGTTGAAGAGAACCAGGTCGTGCCAGAACGCGCGCAGGTTCCAGACCGCGAACGGTAAAACTGTGGCGCCTGCCGTCAGCAGCGACCACCCGAGCAGTTGCGCGCACTCCCTCCACCGGAAGCGCGGAAGCAGATACACCGCCAGCGGCAGCGCCAGCACGTTGTACTGCTTGCTGGCCAGAAACAGCCCGAAGGCGATCGGCAGCCACCAGCGTCTCTTCACCGCCGCGTACACCGTCGCGCACAGCGTCATGTAGACGAGAGGCTCCGTGAAAGAGCAGAACTCCACCACGAAAGTGAGCGGATTCAGCAGCGCAACGCCCGCGATCCAGAGGCCGCGCCGGTCCGGACGCAGAGCCAGCAGGATCGCTGCCGCGGCCAGGACCGCCAGCACATAACTGGCCCTCAGGTCTCCCAGCAGGTAGCCCGGCAGAATCCACGCCAGCGTCAGCGGCGGGTACTGGAATCCCTCCAGAACCCTGCCGTTCCTGATCAGGCCCTGCGCGAAAAAGAGCGACGAGCCGCGGGCGTCGTAAGGATCGGCCTGCGTCGCCCCGAACGGATCGATCCATCGTGTCAGGTTGTCACAGGCCGTCTTTTGAAAGGTGTAGACATCGATGTTGGGCCTGGGGCCGGGGTGCAGCATCAGGTATGCGATCAGAACATGCGCCACCGCCAGCAGCGCAAAGATCGTCCACACCGTACCGCCGGCTTTGCCGTTCTCCTCCGCGCGGGGAATGCCTGCGGGCGTGCGGCGCAGCGCCTCGATGGCAAGCGCGATGGCGATCGGCGTCAGGGCGAGGAAGATCGCCATTGCGATCTCCCATGCGCGCGAACGCGCTGTGTTTCTGGCTGCCGAAAGGCCGAGCAGATAGCTGCCGAACGCCATCGCCATCGCGATGCCGCCGGCCCCGCCGGCGAAGGCGGCAGCCAACCCGTTTCGGCGCGGAACCGCTGTGGCGTCTGCATCTCGTTCCACGATCACTCCCATCGAGCCCCGCGAAGAGGCACAGGCGCACCCGCCGGCCGCGCCCGGCGATTCCAGGATCGCCTCAGGCCGGGATACCTTGGTTCTCCACTTCCAGGCGGAGCTTCCATGCCATTCTAAGGCGCGGCAATTTCCGCTGTCGCGCAGCTTCTTCGCGCCGCAATGAGCGGGAATATCCGAAGGCAACCGGCGGCGGCGCTCCCTGCGCAGCGCCGGTGGCGAAGCCGGCCGGCCGTTGGCCATATTCCTCCGCGTTATACTGGCCGCGAGGCGGAACGCGCAGTCGGGGTTCCGATCGGTCTTCATGTGCCTTCTTGATCGCGCA
>JAKCDN010000161.1:6511-6889 GCA_021841795.1 Acidobacteriota bacterium
GCTTCTCGCCCTGCTGGCCGTGGCCGCGCCCGCACAGGCTCCGCCGGCGCCTGTGACCGTCAACGTTGTGGACGAGAACGGCGTCGCTGTCGACGGCGCCCAGGTCACCGCCACCGCGCCCGGGCTGGCGCCTCAGCGCCTGCGCACCGACTTCGCCGGAACCTGCGTCTTTACCCCGCGCCGGGCCGCGCCCTTCGCCCTCCACGCCGAGAAGCCCGGCTTCTACGCCGGCGACGCCCAGGGTCTCCAGCCCGGCCAGTCTGCGGTCCGGCTGGTGCTGGCCCATGAGCAGATGGTCCGCGAAGAGGTCAACGTCACCGCCTCCCAGCCCGGGATCGATCCCCAGCAGATCTCCGACCGCATGACCATGAACACCCC
>JAKCDN010000162.1 GCA_021841795.1 Acidobacteriota bacterium
TGCTCATCATGAGCGTCAATCCAGGCTTCGGCGGCCAGGAGTTTATCCCTTTCTCGATCGCAAAGATTCAGCGTCTCGCCCTGATGCGTCGCGAACTTGGCCTGCAATTTAAGATTGAAGTAGACGGCGGCGTGGCTCACGATACGGTTGGACTGATCGTCCAAGCAGGCGCGGAGCTGTTGGTTGCGGGCAATGCCGTTTTTGGCGCCGGTGAGCCGGAGCGGGATGCGCGCGCTCTTCTGGCTGCCGCCCGCCAGGCCGAGGATCTCCACTCCGCAAGCAGAATTGCGGACGGAAAGAGTAAAATTCATTAAAAAGCGCATGTTTTGAGCGGACGGCCTTATCAGCGCCGTTCTCCAATGAGGTGGTATGAACCGGTTGTCTTTCAAAATCGTCGCGGTGGCATTGGCCGTGCTGTTTCTGGGCGGAGCTGCGGCAGACGCCCGCACCAAACAAAAGAAGAAAAAGGCCTACGACCTCAGCGCCAATCCACTGGCCGGCGTCCAGACCAAGCAGCCCGACAAGGAACTCTACGACAAGGCCATGCTGGCGATGAGGAAGGGGCGCTACGATGTTGCGCGCCTGGACCTGCAGACCTTGCTCAACACCTATCCCGACTCGGAGTACCGGATGAGAGCCAAGCTTTCGGTCGGTGATACCTGGTTCAAGGAAGGCGGATCGGCGGCTCTGACGCAGGCCGAAGCGGAGTACGAGGACTTCATTACGTTCTTCCCCAATGTTCCTGAGGCGGCCGAGGCCAAAATGAAGGTGGCCGATATCTACTACGAGCAGATGGAAAAACCGGACCGCGACTACACCAATACCCAGAACGCGGAAAGGGAATACCGGGAGATGATCAATATGTTCCCGGATTCGTCACTGATTCCGCGCGCCAAGCAGCGGCTGCGCGACGTGCAGGAGGTTCTGGCGGAGCGCGAGTTCCTGATCGGCAGCTACTACGAGAGCCGTGACGACTATGTGGCGGCCATCGCCCGTCTGGAAACTGTAGCCGATGCCTACCCTCTTTATTCCAAAAGCGATCAAACGCTGATTGCGATTGGCGACGCCTATGCCGGCGAAGGGCACAATGTGATGATTGCTCCGGGCCTGCCCGGCGCGGTGCGCGAGCGGCTTCACAGTATGTACGAAGACAAGGCGGCGCAGGCGTATGACAAGGTGATTACCCGCTATCCGATGGCGCCGCATGTCGAGGATGCGCGCGACCGCCTGGTGGCCATGAACCGGCCCGTGCCCGAGCCCACCGAGGCCGCCATTGCCGAGAGCGATGCCGAGGTGCGCAGCCAGCAGCCTCTGCACTTTACCGATCGTCTCTTCGACATCATCAAGCGCGGTCCCACCGTGGTGGAGGCGACGCACGTAGGCGAGCCTACCCTTACCGATCCGACCCGCGTGCTTGCGCCCGAAATCACCAAGCAGAATGTGCAGATGTTCCAGGAGGCAGCGAACGTGGGCAAGATGCCTGCGCCTGCAGCGGCCGTTACGCCGACAGGGCCCAATGAGCCGCCGCGCAGCGACCAGCCTTCCACCGCGCCCTTGCAGATGCAGGCTCCGGGCAGCGGTACGGGCATGGGGGTTGAGATCGTGAATGCCCCCGGCGGTACCGCCTCAGCGCCGGCTACGCCTGCGCAAGCCGATCCCAATGCACTGGTCAATCCTGTCGCGCCTGCCAGCGCCGCCAGCAAACTGCCGGTGGCGGATCAGCCGGCAGAGGCTCCGGTCCAGGTGAACGACATCAAGCCCGGTGACAATCCGGCGCCGGCCGTTGCTGCGGCTCCAAAGGGCAAGCAGAAAAAGCCCAAGGTCGACCAGAGCGAGGAGTCTTCCAGCAAAAAGAAAAAGAAGAAGGGCCTGGACAGGCTGAATCCCTTCTAAACCTGGAATCCGTGCACGATCCGCAAACCGGGGCCGCCTGCGGGCGGCCCTTGGCATTGGGCGCGATCAAGCGCGTCTCAAATTTCCGGTTGCAGCATGCGCACTGTTTTCCGCCGCGCCATTTTTGCCCGTATTGCGCGCCGCGACGGCGCTTCACGACCCACGGTCTCGCTTATCCCGCGGCGCATGACGCAGCCCGCAATCTGCTACCCTGAAACGTAGCCCCCTCGCGCTGAAAGCGCCTGTATTGATGGGTGTTTTTCTGAAATCCTCGGGGGCGCACTCGAGAGACAATGCCTCACGATCTGCCCAAAGCCTACGACCCGACCGCCATTGAAGACCACTGGGCCGGTTACTGGGTCCGCGAAAACCTGTTCGCTGTCCCGACGCCAACCGAGCCGGCCCAGAGCCAGGCTCAGGACGGCCAGGCCTTCACGATTCTTTTGCCTCCTCCCAATGTCACCGGCCGTCTGCACATGGGCCATATGCTCAACCAGACGGAGATGGACATCCTCACCCGCTGGCGGCGCATGACCGGGGCCCCCGCGGACAGGTCTTCGTCCGAGGGGCAGAGGAGCGGCCGTCGCGCCCTCTGGGTTCCCGGCACCGACCACGCCGGCATTGCTACGCAGATGATGGTGGAGCGGCAGTTGGCGGAGGAAGGGAGTTCGCGGCAAAATCTCGGCCGCGAGGCATTTGTCGAGCGCGTGTGGGCATGGAAGCGCCACTATGGCGGCGCCATTCTCGACCAGATGAAGCGCCTGGGCGCCTCCGTCGACTGGAGCCGCGAGTACTTCACCATGGATGAGCGTCTCTCCGTGGCGGTCAGAGAGGCCTTTGTCCGCCTCTATCATCAGGGCCTTATCTATCGCGGCGCGTACATCGTCAACTGGTGCCCACGCTGCCAGACCGCCATCAGCGACCTCGAAGTCGTCCACCAGGAGCAAAAAGGCCATCTCTGGGAGATTCGCTATCCCGTTCTTGGCGACGGCGGCCAGCCCACCGGGGAGTACATCACCGTCGCCACCACGCGCCCCGAGACCATGCTCGGCGACACGGCGGTAGCCATCCATCCCGAAGACGAGCGCTACCTGCATCTGCATGGCAAAAAACTGCGCCTGCCGCTGATGGACCGCGAGATTCCCATCGTCGTCGACGCCTGGGTCAGCCGCGAGTTCGGCACCGGCGCGGTCAAAGTTACCCCCGCGCACGATCCCAACGACTTTGCCCTAGGCGAGCGTCATCATCTGCCCTCCATCAACGTGATGGACGACCGCGGCCATATCAACGACAACGGCGGGCCCTACGCGGGCCTGGAACGTTTTGCAGCGCGCAAGACGATCGTTCGCGACCTGGAAGAGCGGCAGCTCCTGGTGGGCATCAAGGACCACGTAAACAACGTAGGCCACTGCGACCGCTGCAAGACCGTGGTCGAGCCGCGCCTCTCCACGCAGTGGTTTATCGCCGTGAACAAAGAGCCGGACGGCGGCGGCGCGTCGATGGCGGAAAAAGCCCGCGCCGCGGTTCGTGCCGACGCCAACGGCAACAAGCCCATCCGCTTTACGCCCGAGAACTACGAAAAGATCTACCTCAACTGGATGGAGGACATCCACGACTGGTGCATCTCCCGCCAGCTCTGGTGGGGCCATCGCATCCCCGCATGGCACTGCGCCGCCTGCCGCAAGATCACGGTGCCGCAGCCGGGCGCAAAAGACGATCCCAGAACCTGCGCCCACTGCGGCTCGGACCAGATCACGCAGGAGACCGACGTGCTCGACACCTGGTTCTCCTCGGGCCTGCTGCCGGTGTCGGTTTTCGAATGGCCGAATATCACGCCGCAGACCCGCGCCGACTTCGACGCCTTCTATCCCACATCGCTTCTGGTCACCGGATTCGACATTCTCTTCTTCTGGGTCGCGCGCATGATCATGATGGGCTGCTGGTTTTCGCAGGACATCCCCATGCCCGACGGCAGCCGGCGCCCGCTTTCGGAATCGGTGCCCTTCCGCGAGGTCTACATTCACGCGCTGGTGCGCGACGCCAACCGCGAGAAGATGTCCAAGACCAAGGGCAACGTCATCGATCCCATCGAGATCGTCAAGCAGTACGGGACCGATGCCGTGCGTTTCACTTTGGCGTCAATGGCCTCGCCGGGCACCGACATCGCCTTCAACGTAGCCCGCACGGAGGGCTACCGCGCCTTCGCCAACAAAATCTGGAACGCCGCGCGCTTCATCTTCATGAATGTGGACAAGGCGGCGGAGGCAGGGTTAACGGTTGATCCAAATCAGTTGCCGGTTCTCCCAATGGTTGGAGCGGACGCGCCGCTGGAAGATCGCTGGATTGTCGCCGAATTTGATTCCACCGCGAGCAAGGTCAACCGTTCGCTCGAAGAGTATCGCTACGACGACGCCGCAAACGCGATCTACCAGTTCTTCTGGGGCAGCTTCTGTGATTGGTATCTTGAAATCGTAAAGAGCCGTCTCGATTTTTCGGAAACCTCTGAAAGCGGAAAGATCAGGGCTGCGCTCACCACACTGCTCAACGTTTTTGAAGCATCGCTGCGGCTGCTCTCGCCCTTCATGCCGTTCATCACAGAAGAGATTTGGCATGCAGTCTATGATGGCAATGCTCCAGCCAAGTCGATTGCGCTGACATGCTATCCGCCGATACAGGGCGTTATTGATGTGTCGTCGCAGACCGAGATGGAGCTTCTCCGATCGCTTGTCGCTGAAATTCGTGGCCTGCGCAAAGAAATCGGAGTTGAAGAGAAGGCTTCAACCCCAGTCGAAGTTCGAGTGGATGCTGCGAAACGCAAGCTCATCGAAGAAAATCACGGGATTGTGGAGCGCCTCGCCCGCGTAAGCGAAGTGCGCTTTGTCGATCACATCGCTGCCGGACTTTCCAAGCACTCCACGCCCGCCTTCGACGTCGCCGTCGTCTACGAAAAGAAGATCGACGCCGCAGCCGAGCGCGAACGCCTGACCAAAGACATCGCCAGATACGAAAAAGGATTGGCCGCAGCCGAGCGGCAACTTGGCAACGAGGCCTTCCTGAAAAAGGCCCCGCCGCAGGTGGTGGAAGGCTTGAAGAAACAGGAAGCAGAAACACGATTGCTGCTGGAGAAGGCTCGCGCGGCTTGGAAGGCATTGCCAGGCGAGTAGGAGAGACAACCGCGGACCCTTCAGCTTCGGCCGCCGCGGCGACCGCAGCTCAAGGATGACAGGGTCTGTTTGAGAATGCATTTTCTGTTATGGCCTGCGTCTGTGAAACCTGCGCACAACACGCACGGACCCTCGGTCTGGAGCAGACTCCGCGGTCGCGCACGGCCATTCACAAGGCCTTTCGCTCGGCGGCCAGGCTCTGGCACCCCGACCGCTACGAGCGTGAACCCGGCAAACGCCTTGAAGCCGAAAAGCGCTTCAAACAGATTCAAATTGCTTTTCGCGAACTTACGGAGCACTGTGATACCCCGGTTGAGTGGTTGGTTGAGCCCGCATTCAGCGCGCCCCGCACCACAGCGAATGCACCGGCTATCTCTTTCGGCAGCGCGCCCGGCTGTTTTGTTGCGTCCAACTTTTCCGCGCTCGCCAGCCAGATCGCTCAGAGATACATCCACGAGAATGAAGGCGCTCTCGCCATTGTCGATCTTGGCGGCCGCGCTGCTTCGCAGGGGACGCTCGCCCAGTTCCTGCTCCTCACCAATCAAAGAATCCTGCTCCGCGATGCCCGCAACATTGTTTCGCTTCTCTGGTATGACGATCTCGGCGGCTTGCGCCTTGTGGACAAGCGCCGGCGCGGCCGGCTCGGACCCTGGCGCCGGCTGGTGGAGCGCCTCTCCGGCACGGAGCAGAAGTATGTTCTTGAAATCGAGCGGAGCGACGGCAACCTTTTCTTCACGCTTGGCAGCCAGGCGGGTGACAGTGTGAAGAAAGTCTTATATAACTTTCTTCAGCAAAAGAGGCCGCAGCCGCATCATTAATCGGTGGGTACAAATTCTATGGACTGGAAAAGCCGCAAAATCGACACACTGCTGCAGCAGGCTCTCGAAGAAGACCAGGCCGCCAGCGACGCTACCTCGCACCTCACCGTCAACCCCGGTTTGCGTGCCGCCGGCTCCATCATCGCGCGCGAGGATCTTGTTGTCGCCGGTCTTGGGTCCATTCCACGCTTCTTTGAGATTTATGCGCGCCTCGACCCGCGCCCTTCGGCGCAGACCCGCTTCGAAGTCGTCAGCCATCCGGAGATATTCGATGGCGTGCGCGCGCAGGCTGGGCAGGTGCTGGCGGTGGTGCGGCACAACGCGCAGGCGCTGCTCAGTTGTGAGCGTGTCATCCTGAATCTTCTGCAGCATCTGAGCGGCATTGCCACCCTGACGCGCAAGTATGCCGACGCCATTCACGGCACGCATGCCCGTGTTCTCGACACCCGCAAGACGGTTCCAGGTCTGCGCATGCTCGAGAAATACGCAGTTCTCTGCGGCGGCGGCACCAATCATCGAATCGATCTTGCCTCGGGCATCCTGATCAAGAACAACCACATTGCGCTCGGCGGCGGCGTTACCGCGGTGCTGCAGCGCGCGCTTGAGGGGCGCAAGCCCGGCCAGCGCGTTCAGGTGGAAGTGCGCACGCCCCAGGAACTCGAGGAGGCGCTTGCTCATGGCGCTGAGGCCATCCTGCTCGATAACATGACGCCGCATGAAGTGAAGTCCTCCGTCGATCGCATCAAATCCGCGACTGCGAACCATGCCGATCGCTGGATTCCGACGGAGGCTTCCGGCGGCATTGTGTTTGATAACATTCGCGCCTATGCCGAGACCGGCGTTGACTTCATCAGCGTCGGCGCGCTGACGCATTCCGCCCGCGCCGCCGATATCTCCATGTCCATTAGCGTAGAGCCGGCCTGACCGATGTACGATCTGGCCTCACTCGATTCCGCGCTGTCGGGCAGCGTCTTTGCCGGCAAGCTCCATTTTGCGGCCGTCACCGGCTCAA
>JAKCDN010000163.1 GCA_021841795.1 Acidobacteriota bacterium
TCCGATCTGCGCAGACGGCGTTGACCCCGATCACCGCGGCGCTGCAGGTTGCGGTAACAGCCGACAGCGTGACGGTGCGCGGCACGGTCGATCCCGAGGCGAAGCCCGTGCCCTCACGCGAGGACGTGATGCTGGTGCCGGACACGGTGCGCGTTCTGGATCGCAAACAGCTGGACACGGCGGGCCCGATGGCGGGCGGCGCGCAGATGATTCAGTCAACTCCCGGCGCCAACGTGATCGGCTACGGAGAGACCGGCGCGACCAAATTTACGGTGCTTCTGAACGGCATCCAGCAGGGATGGGCGGGCGAGAACACCGGATTTACGGGAGCGGGATCGCTGGGGATTACGTTTGACGGGATTCCGGTGGCGGATATGTCGACGGGGCTGTGGCAGTCGGCGACGATGCCGCAGAACCTGGTGATGCAGAACCTGGAGGTGACCTACGGTCCGGGCCAGCCGATGGATCGTTTCTACAACGACATCGGTGGATCGATCGAGTTCACGCCCATCCAGCCGACGGTGGATCGGCACCTGAGTCTCGAAGTCTCCGACGGCCCTTACGGGCAGCAGGACTTTGCGTTTGTGGGCAACACGGGGCGGTTCCACGGCTGGTCAACGGTGCTGGGCGGCGGCCTGGGACGCGGCGACGATTATCGTCCCGGTCCGGACGGATTCGGCAACCCGGCGCAGGACGGGTCAGCCTTCGGCAAGACCCTGAGGGATTTTTCGAGCGGCAGCCTGGCCTTCAGCGCCTTCTATGCGAAGTCGGGCGGATATCGCGCGCAGGTGATTCCGACGACGGACCAGGGCTTGATCGAGCCGGGAACGAACGTCAGTTACAGCCAGGCGACGAGCGGCTTCTTCAGCTCGCTGCCCTATGCCGCTTACAACAAGTACGACACCAACGAGATGTTCCTGACCTACGCGCGGCAGAACTTCTTTCTGACGCCGACGATGACGCTGCAGAACTCGGTCTGGTTTAACTACATCCGGCGCTTCCATCGCCGCAACGAAGATACGCTGAACCTGGGCAACCAGGTGAACGAGTGGAACAACCCGCACAGCGACATGCTGGGCGACCAACTGGACTACTCGGTGGTGCTGCCGTACAACTCCATTCACTTTGGCGGCTACTACATGCACGAGCGCTACAACACGCGCAACCTGTTCTACGATCCCTCGAACGGGGGCAGCGGCAAATACGAGATCGTCGGTCCGGGCTCGAAGTTCCGCGACGGCATCTTCACCGAAGACAACGCGGTCTTCTACGTGCAGGACGACTTTCACCCCGTGGCCCGGGTCCATATCGTTCCCGGACTGCGCGTGAACGGATTCAACACCGACTACAACAACATAGCCTACCGCGATTTCACGATCATGCCGGGGGTGGTCCCGTCCACGCACTGCTCGATGTTTTCGGATAGTTCCAGCAACCTGAACGATCCGTTCTTCGACATCTTCAGCAGCAACCGCTTTCTGCCCAACGGCCAGTTGAATCCGAACGCAACCACCAACGCGAAGGACCAGGGTTCGCTGTGCGGCGAGCACGCGAAGAGCTCGGTGGTCGAGCCTTCCATCGACGCCTCGTACACGCCCATGGACTGGCTGACGATTTACGGCGGATACGATACCTCCTATCGCGCTCCGGCGCTGGGCGGCGGCGGCGGCATGTTCCAGTCGACGGACCCGACGTATTACATCCTTGCGGAGGGCAAGTACGCGCAGGGCGGCGCCAAGGTGCACTTTACCCACGCGCCGGGACTGGGGAACTTTATTGCCGGAGTCGATTTCTTCCATCTGGATTACACGAATCAGGAGCTCGACTACGAGACGGCGACGGGCGTAACCGGCACCGACGGCGGCAACTCCGCGTACAAGGGGGTTAACCTGTTCTTCGATGCCGACCCCAAGAGCAACATCCACTTTTTCCTGAACTTCTCAGGAGAAACGGCGAACTTCACCAACTACGTTCTGGGAGGCACGCTCGCCCAGTGCGGCACGCCATCCAATCCAGCCTCCGGCTGCACGTTTTACAACAACGCGCCGGTGTCGTATGTTCCGAGTTTCACGCTGAACACGGGCCTCTACTACGGCATCCAGCACCACCACAACGAGCTGCTGGAGCCGCGCCTGTGGATCGAGAGCACGGGATCGCAGCACATGTGGAGCAACTTCTCGGGCGCGCCCGATACCGCAACTGAGCCGGCCTACACGACGGTGAATATGTCGTTTATCGCTCCGCTCCGGTTCTTCCAAAAACAGTCGGTCAACCTGCAGGTGGACATTATGAACCTGGCCAACTCGCAGTACAACGAAAACGAGTACATCTCGAGTGGCGGCTATTTCAGCGCGCTCTGCTCAGCGAATAGCGCATCGACCTGTTCAGGCGGTCCTTACATCAACGCCTATCCGGGCGCTCCGCGAGCGGTGTACGGCACGATCTCGTACCAGTTCTGAACCTGGACGCTCGCGGCCGGAGACGATCCGGCGCGAGCGCTCAAAACTCAGGCCCTGCCGCCGCAGAAGACTCCGCGGCCGCAGGGCCTTTTTGTTTGCATCGGCAATCGGCGAGCCTTGCTGCGCTGCTTGCGGCAATTCCCGCTTACGGCAGCCGTTTTCGATCCGGCGCCATGTCGCCGCGCTTTGGATCGCGTCGACTGGAGTGCGGCGGCTTCAGGATAGGGCGACACAGGAATGGCGGCGGATTGGCGCGGCGCCCGATCGTTTGCTCCCGCGCGTTTACGCCCACTCCTTTGCGCGCTCCACGGCCTTTTTCCAACGGGCGCGGCGTTCGGCGCGTTCAGTGGCGCTCATTCTGGGCTCGAAACGTACGTCGCCCACGCGCTCGGCACGCAGCGCTTCGGGATTCGCCCAGAAGCCCGTGGCAAGGCCGGCAAGATAGGCCGCGCCCAATGCAGTGGTCTCGGTGACGCGGGGGCGGACGACGGGGACGCCGAGCAGATCGGCCTGGAACTGCATGAGAAGATCATTGACGGCGGCGCCGCCATCGACGCGCAGTTCGCGCAGGGGCGAGCCGGTGTCGTTGCCAACCGCGTCGAGCACGTCTGCCACCTGGCAGGCGATGGCTTCAAGGGCCGCGCGGGCGATGTGGCCGTGGCCGGTGTCGCGGCGCAGGCCAATCAACATGCCGGCTGCATGCGCGTCCCAGTGCGGCGCGCCGAGGCCAACAAATGCGGGCACAAAGACCACGCCGTTGGTGTCAGGAACGCTGGCGGCGAGCGATTCGACATCGGCCGAGGAACCAATCAGCTTCAAGTTGTCGCGGAGCCACTGCACGACGGCGCCGCCGATGAAGATGCTGCCTTCGAGCGCGTACTCGAGGCGTTTTTGCGCGCTGGCGGCCACGGTGGTGATGAGACGCGACCGGGAGCGCATGAATTGAGTGCCGATATTTTCAAGGAGGAAGCAGCCGGTGCCGTAGGTGTTCTTGGCGTCGCCGGCCGTCCAGCACAACTGGCCGAAGAGCGCGGCCTGCTGGTCGCCGGCGATGCCGGCGATGGGCACGCCGGCGAGCTGCGGAACGGGGCCCTGGGCGGCGGCCTGGCCGACGGTCTGGCTCGACCAGGCTACCTGCGGCAGCATGCCGGCGGGCACTCCAAAGAGCTGGAGGAGCTCCGCGTCCCATTCGCCCTTCACGATGTTGTAGAGCAGGGTGCGCGAGGCGTTGGTGGCGTCGGTGACGTGGCTCCGGCCCCCGGTGAGATGCCAGACGAGCCAGCTATCGATGGTGCCGAAGGCCAGCTCGCCGCGCTCGGCGCGCTCCCGCGCGCCATCGACGTGATCGAGGATCCAGCGCACTTTGGTTGCGGAGAAATACGGATCGAGGACGAGGCCGGTACGGGCTGAAACGGTTTCGCCCGCACCCCGGTCTTCGAGCTCTTTGCAGAACGATGCCGTGCGCCGATCCTGCCAGACGATGGCGGGATGAATGGCCCTGCCGGTGGCGCGGTCCCAGACAATGACGGTCTCGCGCTGGTTGGTGATGCCGATGGCGGCTATATCGCGCGGCAGCGCGCCGGCTTTGGCGAGAACCTCGCGCGCGCAGCTCATCTGGCTGGAGAGAATCTGTTCGGGATCGTGCTCCACCCAGCCGGCCTGGGGATAAAACTGCTGAAATTCCTGCTGCGCGACGGCGGCGATGGCGCCGGCCTCATTGAAGAGAATCGCCCGCGAACTGGTTGTGCCCTGATCCAACGCCAATACGTACGCCATACGTGTTAACCTTCCGGAAACCAGTCAAACACGCGGGACGGGAGGGCGGCAAGGCTCGATGCCGGGAGGCAGCAGCGACAGGCATGTCAGGCGCTGCAACGGCGAGAATTTGACGCCGCTGCATGGCTCGAGGGAGCGGGCGACAGGTGGCGAGACCGGGCCTGGCGGAGAAGAAAAAGCGCGATCCAGGGTCCTGGTCCGGCCGGGAGCGAGGGCTCGTCAGCGCAGCTGCCCGGCCGCATTCCGCAGCACCACATGGCTGAACACCGCGGTATCAACGGTCTCAGGGAGGTGCGAGCAGAAGCCGATGCCGACATAGAAGGGCTTGTCGAGATGAAGCTTGACCGGCGGCCCGAACTGGTGCATGGGCTCGCCTTCGAGACTGACCCAGAGCGAGAACTCATCGCCGCGCTTTTCGATGCCGATTCTTTTGGCGTGAATGGTGACCAGGCTATCGGGCGAGGATGCGCCGGGACGCCCGCGGCCGCCGACGCGAAACTCGAGGTCGTCGACGCGGGTATCGCGGACCGGACGCCATGCGAGGTGCACCATTCCAGCGCCGTGCAGGGCGACCATGGCCGCGGTGGAGTCGTCGTCGAGGCTCTGGCGGATCATCAGAACCGCTTTGCGGTCGCCATAACCGGCGGGATCAGGGAAATCGATATCTGCGGCGAGCGATACGTCGCCCGACATGCGCTTCCAGAGGTAGCGGAACTCATCGCGGGTATACCAGACGTTGTAACCGGCTGAATGGATGGTGTAGCGGCCGGTCGCGGCGTCAAAGCCGGCGCTTCCCGGCACCAGCGCGGCGCCCACGTCAGACTGACCCTGGAAGATGCCGATGGGGAGGTTGAAGTTGCGGCTGGGGCGATGGAAGGTGGGCGGCGGCGCCACCTGCACATGGGTAGGTGAACCGGGCTGCGCCCAGTCCGGGGCCTGCGCCGGAGCAGGAAGTGCGGGCAAGGCGCAGAGGACGGCGAGCGCGTTGAGGACGAGGATGCCGGGAGTGTATCGAGCGCGGCGGGAGACGCCGAAGGGAGAGCGCGGTTGATTCCGACCAGGCTGCCGCACATCGCACCGGTGATTGACCATCGCGCACACCTCGCTGCTCGAGTCCGGGAAGGCTGCCAGCCGCCGCCCACCGCGGGCGAACTGCCGGAGGGAGGGCCGGCAAGGGCTGCTGCTTCTCCTGGCAATCCACTGTAACAGACGGCCATGCGCGGCAGGTGAGGGAAGAGCGCGATTCAGCCGGCCAGGGTCAGGGCCATGTTGTCTTGCAGCGCCCTCCGCGCGCACCCAAAGAGCGCGGGCAGGCGGAGAAGCTCTTCGGCCGGGGCCACGTAATCGCGGGCCGGATTGCACTCAATTCCAAATGGACTTTACCGGGGCGTAAATTCCCATGGAGGCGCGCCGGGGCGAGTGCCGCGGCAGCGGCCCCATGTTGTACCATTCGATTGAACCAATTACACAAGTACACAAGGACACAGGCCTTTATCGCATGACATCATCCTCTTCGCCGACTCTCCTCGTTCTCGCCGCCGGCATGGGCAGCCGGTACGGCGGCCTGAAGCAAATCGACCCAGTGGGCCCGTCGGGCGAAACCATCATCGATTACTCGATCTTCGACGCGCTGCGCGCGGGCTTTGGCAAGCTCGTGTTCGTGATCCGCAAGGACATTGAAGAGGCGTTTCGGGAGACGGTGGGGTCGCGTTTCGAGAAGCTGGTGGCGGTGGATTACGTATTCCAGTCGCTGGAAGATATTCCGGCGCGGTTCAGCGTGCCTGCGGGGCGGACGAAGCCCTGGGGCACGACGCAGGCGATCCTGCTGGCGGCCGATGCAATCCGCGAGCCCTTTGCGGCCATCAATGCGGACGATTTCTACGGCGCGCAGAGCTACCGAGAGCTGTCCGGGCATCTGAGCTCGGGTTCGGCCGACTATGCGATGGTGGGATTTATTCTGCGCAACACGCTCTCGGACTTTGGATCGGTGGCGCGGGGCGTATGCGAGGTTTCGCCGGAAGGCTACCTGAAGCACATTGTCGAGCTTACGAAGATCGAGCGGGAGGGGAGCGGCGCACGCAACACCGATCCCGCCGGCAAGGTGACGGCCCTGAGCGGAGACGAGCCGGTTTCAATGAACATGTGGGCCTTTACGCCGGATATCTTCGGTCAACTGCGCGAACGCTTCGAGCAGTTCCTGGAGAGCAACGCGGGCGACACCAAGTCCGAGTGCTATATACCGATGACCGTGGGCGAGCTGATTCGCGGCGGCGCGGCGCGGGTGAAGGTTCTGCATTCAAGCGACTCGTGGTTTGGGGTTACGTATCGCGAGGATCGCCCGCGCGTGGTGGAGAGCATCCGCGCCCTGGTGGCCGCGGGCTCCTATCCCGAGAAGCTGTGGCCGTGAAGCCGGAGCGCGATCCCCACGCCGCAGCCGGGCAGTTCGAATTTCGCGGGGAAGTTGCGGCGATGGAGCCCTACGGCAACGGGCACATCAACGACACGTATCTGGTGACCTGCCGGACGCCGGACGGGGCCGCGCGCTACATCCTGCAGCACGTCAATCGCAGCGTGTTCCGCTCGCCGACGCTGGTGATGGAGAATATCGAGCGCGTGACGGCGCAGGTTGCAGCGCAACTGGGGGAGCATCCC
>JAKCDN010000164.1 GCA_021841795.1 Acidobacteriota bacterium
CCTCCGTGCACGGAGGGAGCGCTCTGGTTTGTGCTGCAGGAAGACCTGAGCATCAGCCGCTCGCAGTATCGCGCCTTCACGGATCTCTACAAGATCAATACGCGTCCGGTGCAGGATACGCACGGACGGCGCATTGAATCGAACGACTGAGGCGGGAGCGCAGGGCATGAGGCGTTGCGGGGAAGGATAACCGGCGGCCGCACCGCAGGGCTCGCTTCCCGTCTCCGCCGCACCGCCGAGGGTTCACGATTCCGATCGTGGCTGCAGGCGCAGCATAATCTGCCCAAGATGGGCGTGCGCGGCGACCTCGTCGAGGTCATGCACCACGTAGTGCGCGGCATCGAGCGATTCGATGGGGTGGGAAAAGGTGGTGGCGACCACGGTGCAGCCTGCGAGACGCCCGGCCTGCGCACCGAAGGCGGAATCCTCAAAGACAACGCAATCGGAGGGCGAGACGCCGAGCAGCGCCGCCCCGGCGAGAAACGGTTCGGGATGGGGCTTGCCGCGCGTAACGCGGTCGGCGGTGACGAGCCGCGCGGGGATGGGGATGTTGGCAGCCGCCATGCGGATGCGCGCCAGCCGCTCGGTGGCGCTGGTTACCACGGTCCAGCGATCGGCGGGCAAAGCGGCCAGCAACTGCTGAACGCCGGGCAGTACGGTGAGGCCTTCGTTATCGGCCAGCTCGATGTCTTCAATCACCTCGAGCTCGGATTCCGGGTCAAGATCAGGACAGAGCAGAGCGATGGTCTCGACGGCGCGGCGGCCGTGCGCTAATTCGAGAGTCTTTGCCGGATCGACGCCGCGGAGCTGCGCCCATCTGGTCCAGCTCCGCTCGACCGAAGCAATGGACGAGATCAGGATTCCGTCCATATCGAAGAGAATGGCCTGGCAGGAGATCGAAACCGGGGAAGAGAGCAAAGAAGAACCCATGATTCGATTGTATGGGGAGCGAATCAGCGCCTGGCGGGAGCCTGGCCTGCGCCCCCGAAGCTCACGGAGACGGGATCGCCAAAGGTCACTCTGGCGGCGATGGATTGCCTGCGCGCGCCGGCGCTGACCTGATTCCGTCCGATCGCAATGGCGCCGCCTGCGATTGCGGCGTCGGCCGTCCAACTGTCGAAGCGGCTGAGCGCGGGCGGGAGCGGCGCGACCTTCGAGGGCGCCGATGCCGTGGCGGCGATCATGCCGCGTCCGCAGGCGAAGTGGAGCGTCCCGCCGGCAGAGGCGCCGAAATCGCCGGCGGTATAGCCGGAGAGCTCGATTTTGCCATCTCCATTGAGCGGCGCGCCGGACCAGCGCAGCCCGAGGAGTGCGCCGACGGAGGCGGCATTGAGCTTCTGGAATGTACCGGCGAAGCTGTAGGCAGGCTTGCCCTGCTCATTGGCAGGCCGGTCGAGCGATCCGGCGAGTTGGACCCTGCCGCCGAGGAGAGCGGCGTCGAGGCTCTGGATCTGCACGCCCGCAGGCAGAACCCGGACGGCGGCCGAGAGGTCGCGCAAGGTAACCGGACCGAGGAGCAGCGAATCCACCTTGACCTGGCCGTCCATGGCCGGCCAGGGCGGCGATGCCTCGGGATGGAGGCGATTGATGAGATCGGAGAGCAGCGAGTTACTTCCCTGGGCGCCGAGCAGTGCGGACTGGACGGTGCCGGCATCGAGAGCGCCCAATTGCACGAGAAAACGCACGGAGCAGGGCCGCGGCGCGTCAACATTGGCAGGACAGCCGGAGGGAAGGTCTAAAACGGCAGTTCCCTTCACCGGCCCATACGAGAAAGCCACCGGATCCCAGCGCAGGCTTTTGCCGTCAAGATGCAGCGTGGCCGCGGCGATCTGCACGTGATTGGCAAGATAATCGGCCTTCCAGTTGGCATTGCGCAGGACGATGGTTCCCGTGAGCATGTCCGTAACGGGAGCCGCGGCCTCATCGGGCGCAGAAGCGGGGGCAGAGGGTTTTGCGGAGCCGGCTGAACCGGCCTTTTCCAGGGCAAGAGCGGGGAGAGGCATCGCCTGGCTGGGCAGCCAGGGGCCGGCGGCCGTGAGATCGACTGTGAGTGGATCGCCTGCGAGCGCGGTGAGCGCCTCCGACTGGGGAATGCCGGCGGCATGAGCGAGCTCACGGGCACGAGTCATGGCGGCCTGCCCGCGCACGCCGACCCAGTACCCGGCCAGCGAGAAGCGCAGGTTCACGTCCAGGGGCGCATCACCGCCGGCGGGAATGGCAACGACGCCGGTGAGGGCCGCGGCGGAGGCATGCGAAGCGGCCGACGGCGCAAGCGTGAAACTCGACGCCTTGACAGGTGAGTTGATGCCGCCGCCGGTAAGGGCAAAATCCGCGATCGTAAGCGATCCAGAAAGGGGCTGAGAATCCGCTGCCGGCCGCGGGCCATGCTTCAACTCCGCGGCTCGGCCAGCCGGCCTGGCCGGAGTGACGGAAGCGCTGTTTTCCGCGGCATAGACCAGCTTTCCGCTTACGACGCCGCCGGCTTCAAGACCGGGATCGAAGCCGTTGCGGAGCGTGCGCAGGGCATCGAGCCCAGCAGCGACGGGAATACGGTCAAGCAGGAGCGTAAACTGCGCGGGCAGGCTGCCGCCGGGTTTCTGGCCAGTGAGGCGCATACGGCCGTTTCCCAGGGGCGAATCGCAGGCCAGGTTCTCAACGGCGCGAAGCTTGTAGTGATAGACGAGGCCGCAGTTGGCATCGAAGTCCAGAGGAGTGGCGGGAGCAAACTCCGCACGGTGCACGCCGGAGGCACGGAGGCGCATGGCGATCTGGGCGGCGTCGGCGGTTCCGTCCACATGGAGCTCACCGGTGAGGTCTCCGCGCCAGCCGGGATCGGAGCCGGCGATGAGCCGGGCGAGCTGTCCCAACTGGGCCTGGCGCCAGTTGAGGTAGAGATGCAGGGGCATCTGCTGCAATGCGGGAGCCGCATGAACGCCGGCCTCCATGCGCACCACGCCGGTCTCCTCCTGGTTGAGGCTGACGTCGGTGCGCGCGGGCTGGCCACGCAGGCGGATACGCCATTCGCCGGGGCTGGCCTGCCATAGCTCAAGATCGGCGGCGACGAGCGAGAAGGGGAGCTTTTCAGCTCCATCCTTGAAGTTGATGCGGGAGTTGGTGGCCTCAAGCACGGGCAGGCGCAAGGCGGCGCGGCCATTTTCGGGCGAGGCCGCGCCGGTTTCGGCGGCGGCGGTGCGGAAGATGGGGTCAAGGTTCCATTTGCCGGGAGCGGCATGGACGAGGTTGAGGCTGGCCTCATCGACGCTGATCCGGTCAATCTCAATGCGGCCGCGCCACAGGGAAAGCAGGCGCAGCGAGGCAGTGACCTTGTTGGCATGCAGGACGGGTTCGGCGCCGTAGGCCGGATCTTCAGCGACGCTCAGGTCGGTGAGCACAAATCCAGGCCATGGCAGCAGATGCGCCTCAACAGAAGCGAGACGCACGGGCCGCCCCAGGGAGCGAGCGATCAGATGGGTGATCTGGTTTTTGTAGCGGCTGACACTGATGAACGGAGGCACAACGAGCGCGATCACCAGCACCGCAGCGATGGCCAGCACGATCCGCAACTGATTGTGGAGTTTTTCTTTGCCCGCAGCGCTGTTGGTCATGGGAGTACAGGGACCATTCTAGCTGCTGTTAGCAGCCTGGAGCCCTGGGCAAGGCGGACAAAGTGCAATGCCGGACCGACGGAGCCTGCGCGGGATGGGGATTTGGCTGCTCGTCGAGCCTGGAGCCGGGCACAGGAGTGCGCATGAAAGCGGAGACAGGGCGCGGTTTTCCTGCGGATGAAGCGGCGCCGGCTCGCTGGGGCGGACGCGCTTGTTCCGCCCCAGGCAGAGCAAACGAACGATGAGGAATGGAGCAGGCCCGCCCGGTCCGGCAATCCCGAAGATCCCGCGATGGCATCGAAACGATGCGCAGGGGAATCCAGGATGGTGGGCGCTATAGGATTCGAACCTATGACTTCCACCGTGTGAAGATGGCACTCTACCGCTGAGTTAAGCGCCCGGAACAGGCATGGAAAAGAGGGTGCGCCGACGGTCGGGGTGCGAGCAAAGCTCATTTTGCGACCCTCGAACCCTGCCGGATCTGCTTTCACTGGAGCTGCAGCCAAAGGCCGTCACAGGAAAGTCACCCCGGAAGGCGTCCCTTGGGGTAGAGTAACACCAGCAGGGCTTTACGTCCAAATCCTGTGGTTGGCTGGTCACGAATCGGCGCTGTCGATGTGCAGGAATGGACGGGAAACCGGGTATGTTCAGGAAGGCGCGATCAATCCGGCAGAAAAGGGAGATCCCCTACGACGGGGAGGCGACGCCTGACCCAGAATCCCGAACTTCCGGGTGCGGTTTGCCAGCCTCCAATCCGGACCAAAGGTATCCAGTTTCAACATTTTCGCCGCGCGACGGGGATTCAGGCCGGGATAGCGCGGAAAATGGAGATTCCGCGAAAGAAAGCGATGGCACGGCGCAACCTTCCGACGGGGAGCGGGTTCGAGAAGATATGGCAACGATGGTTCTCGACAGCCCCGGGCTGGGCGGCGAGCCGGTTGCGCGGCCGGCGGGAGCCCAGGATCCGAAGACGGGAATGCGGGAGCGTCTGGATCCGGGCAGCGACGCCGCCATCATGCTGCGGGTGGCCGAGGGAGATGAGGCCGGCTTTAACTACCTGGCGGAAAAGTACCACCGTCCGATGATTCACTTTCTCTACCGGATGGTTGGCAACCAGGCGGTGGCGGAGGAGCTGGCGCAAGAGGTTTTCCTGCGCGTTTATCGAGCCAGGAGCAGTTACCGGGCCGAGGCCAGGTTTACGACGTGGCTCTACCGGATAGCCACCAACCTGGCGGTGAACTATGCGCGCGACAACAAGCAGGAACGAAGCGCGCAGACGGTGTACCTGGACCAGCCAGACGAGGAGACGGGCACGTCTCCCGATGTGGCTGACGACGACCCTTCAGTGGAGGAGCGGCTACTGCGCGAGGAGCGCATGGCGGCCATACGCCGTCACGTAATGGCGCTGCCGGAACGCCAGCGCATGGCCGTGGTGATGCACAAATACCGGGAGATGGACTATCGGCAGATTGGAGAAGTGCTGAAGCTGAGCGAGTCCGCGACCAAGTCGCTGCTGTTCCGGGCGTACCAGACACTGCGGGAAAAGCTGAAGGATTTTGTCTAAGTGAAAAGAGGCCGGAACCCACCGGCGCAGGGGGTAACAAGCCATGAAACATACCAATTCGGATTGCACGATGGTGGAAGAGAAGCTGGCCGATCTGCTGCTCGATCCACATGCAGTACCTGCCGGGGTTCAAGAGCACGTTGCGAAGTGTGGCAATTGCCGGTCCGAGCTGAGCCAGCTCCAGGCCACGATGCAGTTGCTGGATGCCTGGAAGGCGCCGGAGCCGAGCCCTTATTTTATGACGCGGCTGAATGCGCGGATGCGGGAAGAGCGCGCAGCGGCGCCGACGGGATGGCTGGCGGCGCGGATTGAGCGGTTGCGGGCCACGATCGCTTATGGACCGGGCCTGCATGTGCGCCCGCTGGCGGCGATGGCGCTGACGGCGGTGCTGCTGGTGGGCGGGGGGGCGTATCTTGGCATAACGGACTGGACACAGCCTGCACAGTCGTCTCCGCAGGCCGCGGTGGTGCACGATCTGCAGACTCTCGACAGCAATGCCCAGGTGCTGGACCAGATGGAGTCTCTTTCCAGCAGCTCGACGGGGGATTGATGGTTTGATAGTTTGGCTAAGAGCCTGGAGAAAGCCTTGTGAACAGGATCAGGATCGCGGCAAGAATGCGTCCGGTGGTGAGTTTCGCCGCCGCGGTCCTTCTTTTGTCTCTGGCAGCCGCCGGAGCAGACGCGCAGAGGCGAGCCGGAGCCTGGCCAGCCGCCATACGGGTGGGCATGGGCCAGAACCGCGGACCGGGCTTCAGGGCGCCGAATCCTCAGCGGCAAAACCAGAACCGGCAGCGGCAATATCAAAATCCCCAGCGGCAGAATCAGAACCTACCCGGGCCGTACCAGAGCCCGCAGCAGGATATGGGAACGCGAGCGGCTCCTGGGTCCGCCTCGGGCGTTGGGACGCAGAACCCGGGATACAATCGACCGGGTTACACCAACACGGGCCACCCGGCCGATGCGGGCACCGGGATATCGCCGCCCGGACACCTGGGCGACTGGCTGAACAAGCATCAGGGACTGCCCCTGCCCCAGCAGGAGCAACTGCTGCACAGCGATCCAAGCTTTAACCGGCTGCCGCAGGCGCAACAGCAGCGACTGGTGCAGCAATTGCATGATCTGAACCAGATGACGCCGGCGCAACGGCAACAGCGGCTGGCGCGCAACGAGATGCTGGAGCGGATGTCGCCGCAGCAGCAGTCGCAGGTACGCCAGGCAGGCCGCCGGTACCAGGCGCTGACGCCCGATCGGCAGGCGCAGGTGAAGCATGCATTTCAGGATCTGCGCTCGGTCCCGCTCGATCAGCGCGACACGGTGCTCAATTCAGCGCGCTATCAAAATGCCTTCACGCCGGACGAGCGCAATATACTTACGAACCTGCTGAGCGCGGAGCCGTATGAGCCGCCTCGATAGCAAGGACGAAGAGGATTCCGGCCGCGATTGAGGCGGGATTTGCGGCGCAGCCGTCCGCAGAAGCAGGTTACGCATCCACAGCGGGAGGCGCGGAGGCGGAGGTTATTCCGGACTGACTTCCCGTTCGTGCGCGAGCATGGTCCGAAAATAATCGAGCGACCTTTGCAAGCCCTCCTTGAGCTGGATGCGCGGTTCCCAACCGAGCAGGGCGCGCGCCCGGGTAATTTCGGGACGGCGCCGGGTGGGGTCGTCCACGGGCAGATCGACGAAGCGCAGCTCGCTCTTCGAACCTGTTACCTCAAGC
>JAKCDN010000165.1 GCA_021841795.1 Acidobacteriota bacterium
TATTGACAGCGTGAGCGCAGCCCCATTTTTTATGCAGGTAAGCTTTCCGGAACCGCACGATCCGGAACAAGTCCCGGAGCCATACTGGAACATGTTTCCGCCCGAGGCAATTCCAAGCCGCTGTGCAGGCCCCGAACAACTGCAGCAGATGGGGCCCCGCGCACAATGGGAATACCGCTTACAGCAGGATAACTATCCTCTCACTGAGGACCGCTGGCGTCGCTACGTGTCCAACTATCTCGGCGCTATCCGCATGATCGACGATCAGATTCGCCGGTTAAATCAACACCTGGAGCAGCGAAATCTTGCCAAGAGCACATTGCTTCTCTTCACCTCCGATCACGGCGACTACATGATGAACTACGGTCTGGGGCGCAAAGGCGTAGGCCTCTACGAGGATCTTACGCACACCCCGCTTATATGGTGGGGCTGCGGAGTGCAGAGCTCGAACGTTGGCGGACAGGTATTTACTTCGATGGCCGACGTGATGCCGACGCTGTGTGAAGCCATGGGAGCGGCGATTCCAGAGGGGGTGCAAGGGCGGAGCCTTCTGCCGCTTTTGCGCGGCGAGCAATTCCCGGCAGAAGAGTTTCGCAGTATCTACTCCGGCGTGGGCCTGGGAGGACTCTACTATGAAGATGCGGACCATATTCCTACGTCGATCGCGAGCGATGCACGCCGCGCCGGAGCTTGGGATGAACTGAACAAGGTTACGCAGAGCGGCAATCAGAAGATGGTCCGCATGGACGACTGGAAATTGGTCTACGACATGATGGGCTACGGCCAGCTGTATAACCTGCACGACGATCCGTGCGAAATGAACAACCTGTTTGGCAAGCCGGAGTTTGCGCAGAGACAGGCTGCGATGATGGCGGAACTGGCCATGTGGGTAATCCGTTCCCAGGACAGCCTGCCCACAGGACCGCAAAATGGCAAGTACCAGACGAAGTGGCCGGCACAGCATAATTGGTACGCGCCGTATCGGCACGGCAGCGCGCCAGAGGCCTTTATACCGTAGTCGGTCCGAGAGCGAGCATCGTTGCTCTCCGTAGCAGGATTGCGTAAGCGCCGGGGCTGACGAAGCGAGGGGCGGCGTGTTCTGATCGGCCTGATCTGCGCGCTGCCCGCCGGGCTGATCCGGCGCAACAGGAACTTCCGCCCGCGTTCTCAAGGCGTGAATTTCACTGGAGTGCGCGGAGTCCGTCTCACTGGCTGACAGCCGGCATGATCCAGTTTGCCAGCTCCTCATTTGTGGTTCCTGCCACGGTGGAACCTGACGGAATATTGACCTGCAAGTTAATAAAGAATGGACGCCGATGCGATCCGTCGTAATGGCCCGCGCCCTGGCTTGGTGAAGTTGGGGCGTCGGAAGGCGCGTAGCCTGCGAAGAAGAGGCGCCAGTTACCGCTCGCGTCCTGCTCAACAGACGGAACCCCCGGAGCCAGTACCTGCGCGGCAACATAGTTTGGCCATGCAGACTGCTGAGATTGAAGGATGTACTGTACTTCAGGATTACCTGCCTGTCCCCAGACACCCGCCGTATCAGTCTTCAATATCTTTTGATAGTACGAACCTGCGGAAGGTAGAAATGTATCAGAGAAGGCGAGTCCTGCTTTGTAGTCCGGCTCGTTGTAGTACCCGACAGAATAGGCCATGACATAAATGCCGTCGACTACAGTGATATTCCCCGTCTCAATCAGCTTAAATGTGTCGGATGAATAATCGACCTGGGAATACTCCGAGTTAAAACCACCATTGGTGTCGGTAGGTTTCAAAAGAACCACGGGGGAGCTTGCCGCAGGCAGCTTCGGAGATGTCATTTGCTGTGCCACAATACCGTTCTCTGAAAATGGCTGACTTTCAACATGCGCGACATACACCAGATAGAGATTGCCGCTATCTTCGAAATACTTTGCGCCGTAATTGCCTGGTGCGCTTTGTGCAAAAGATCCTTCCAGAACGGCATCGCAGGTCCATTGCGTCGGGATTCCCGATCCGGATGAAGCTGGAGTTGCGTGTGCGATCACATTCCATGATCCAGCCGATGGATTCGCCGTCTTGGCGACAACCAGGACCGTGCTCATCTGCCAGGTGCCGGATTGATCCTGAAAGATGGCGTTATTCTCGTTGCTCTCAATTGTCGCGCCCACCGCATTCGCCTGCCCCTGAAGGGAGCTATAGTTCACGCTTACAGGCGTGGCCTGAAAACATCCCGCCTGTATGCTGCCCGTGCACGTCATAAGCGCCTGCGTTGTGCCGCTGAACGATTGCGAGGCAGACGCAGAGACCTTTGATAGCCACGGTTGCACCGGAAACGGATCGGAGAAGTAGCCGGTTTTTGCGCTCACGTTCACGGTCGTCATCGGCTCGACAACGATCTGGCCCGACGATGATGTTGGGGGCGAGGTCGTAGATCCAGTTCCCGCAGAGCTGCCGCAACCGGCGACCATGGCGCAGAGCAGGAGGCCCACCGCGGCCCTCCGCCATGCAGGATGTCCTGTCCTGATGGATTTATATGGAACTACGCCGTCAACATCGAGCATAATTTGCCTCCTGGAGATCACTGTTTTTGCGCGGCTGTCGCAGCCATGCTCTCGATTCGGGGCAGGCCGGGCAGCAGGCTGTATCGGTTCAATGGAAACGCTTACAGCCTCGGCCCACGATACTTTGCGCACCGCTCTTCTCTTGCTCCGTGCTGCTTCCGCGTATTGTGCGGAGAACCTTTGGATGCGAAGTTATTAAAGCCGCGACACTGTGTCAGGCGCAATCAGAGAAAACTACCGTTTTCCGTTAGTCGTTTTCTACTATTGCGAGCGCGTGGTTGCCGGTTCTAACCCGGTCAGTCTGTACCGCTCCCCCGCTGCGCCCCATCGCTGGGGCCGGTTGCCCCCTACGACCCTCGGCGCTGTACACTCTTGCTTGCTACTCGAAACAGAACCAATCCCGTACTCGGCTCTGCTTTGGCGCATGAATCGCGCTATCTCGCGCGTCGTGCCCATCGTTCGAGCCCAGATCCGCTTTGCCTGCGCGCATCAGCAGACCCTGATTGAGGGATCCACTTCATGAGCGAACAAGCCACTCACGCACTGCCTGAAAATGCCTACCGGCCTCTCAATCCGGGCGAGGTCTATGCCCCGATCGTACAGGCGCACGTATCCGCGCCGGAGCTTACCCTCCGCGCGGTTCTTTGGGGCCTGTTCTTTTGCGTTATCTTTACTGTCGCCTCAGCGTACTCCGCGCTCAAGGTAGGCCAGGGCATGGAAGCGTCCATTCCCATCTCCATCCTTGCCATCGGCCTGGCCCGCGTCTACAAGCGCCGCTCCAGCCTGCTTGAGAATGTGATTCTGACTGGAACCGGCGGCGCCTCGGCCGCGGTGGTTGCCGGCGCGGTCTTCACGCTGCCGGCGCTGTACATTCTTCATCTCAGTCCGAATCCTCTTGCTACGGTCTTCATCTGCCTGGCAGGAGGCTGCCTTGGAGTCCTGTTTATCATCCCGCTGCGCCGTTTTTTTGTGCGTGAGATGCACGGCCAGTTTCCCTTTCCCGAGGCCACCGCGATTACGGAAGTCCTTGTTACGGGTGAGCGGGGCGGCTCGCAGGCCAGGCTGCTGTTGCAGGCCACTACCATCGCCGGTGTCTACGATTTCTTTGTCACCACGTTCCACGTCTGGCGCGAATACGTCAACCTGCAGTTCATTCCGGTGGTGCGCACCCTCGCAGAGCGCGGCCGGATGGTTTTTAGTTTTGATGCCATCGGCTTCATTCTTGGCCTTGGCTACGTGATGGGCCTGCCCAGCGCCATGGTCTTCTGCGCCGGGGGCGTGCTCGCCAACTTTGTGCTTGTCCCGCTCATCTGGTTCCTCGGGAGCCATGTGAGCATGGCAGTCTATCCCGGCACATCGCCGGTGGCGTCGATGTCTGCCGCGCAGATTTACACCAGCTACGTGCGCTATATTGGCGTGGGCGCCATTGCCACGGCCGGCATCTTCGGCGTCTTGAAGTCGATGCGGGTGATCGCCGGATCGTTCAGCATTGCCCTGCGCGCCTTTCAGCCGTCGGGCGCTCACGCTGCGGCTGTCGGCCAGCCCGATCGGGCCGAACGCACCGATCGTGACCTCCCCATGATTACGATTCTGCTCGGTGTTGTTCTGAGCGCTCTTGCCGTTGCCATCTTTTTCTCGCGATTTCACGTTTCCTGGAGCATTCTTGTTCTGGGCCTGCTGCTCGTCCTGGTCTTCTCCTTCTTCTTTGCCTCGGTTGCGGCCAACGCCATTGCCACCACGGCCAACAATCCCGCCTCGGGCATGACAATGCTTACGGTCATCATCTCTGCCGTGGTGCTTCTCAAATTCGGGCTCTCCGGCACCACGGGCATGTTCTTCGTGATGGCCATAGCGGGCATGGTCTGCACCGCGCTCTGCGTCTCCGGGCAGTTTGTCACCGACCTCAAGACCGGATACTGGCTGGGCAACACGCCGGTCGCGCAGGAGAAAGTGAAGTTCCTGGGAATTCTCGCCGCCGCCGCGGCGGCAGGGCTGACCATTGTGCTGCTGGCTCACACCTTCCAGTTTGGCGAAGCCGCCGTGGGCGACGCGCGCCCTGTGCTTGCAGCGCCCCAGGCCTCCATCATGAAGGCGCTGGTGGTCGGATTCATGAGCCGCCAGCCCGTCACCTGGCTCCTCTTCGGCGTGGGCGCGCTCATCTCAGTGGTTCTTGAGATGCTCGGGAAATCCTCGATGGTCTTTGCTCTCGGCATCTATCTGCCCCTCAGCCTGACGTCGCCGATTCTCGCCGGCGGATTCCTTTCGTATCTTGTGCGACGCCGCGCCGAAGAGACCGGCGGGGAGAGCGGACGCGGAATTCGCGAGCGCGGAGTGATCCTGGCCTCAGGGCTGATGGCGGGCGGCGCGCTGGGCGGAGTTTTCGGCGCGGCTCTGCGCCTGGTGCCGGGTTTTCGAGAGACGCTCATTCAGACGCCGTTTTACCTCAACGACCCGGTCTCGCAATCCATCTCCGCTGGGCTGTTCGCCGGCCTTTGCGTCTACGTATGGCTGCGAGCCAATAAAAAGGAGAAATTGCAGAGATGAGCCAGTTGGATCTCTTCGTCGCAGACGCTGTTCTTGGCATTGATACGCTATGGGGCGGGGATGTGATGTGCCCATCCGGAACGGGCCGCTTTATTGCGGACTCGTGGTTCTCTGACGAGCCGCTGCGCGCCGCTTATATACATCCCGCCGCTGCGCGGCTTCGGCAGTCCGGAGGCATCTCCGGCAAGACGATCGACCGCGAGGCTGTCGATGCCTATCTGCGCGGGATCGATCTTCCTGCAGCCATTGCCGGCCTGCGCAAAGAGTCTGTAAGCTGCGATGCACCTCGCCGCGCGTATCTCGCGGGCCTCGCGGATTCTCTCGATGTGATGTGGGATCTCGCCATGGAGGTTCTCGGGAAAGGCGATTCCGTTCCTTATGCGCGCGCTGTCGAGGCATCCACCGCGCGGCCTCCTGAGCCGTCGCGTCCTGCAGCCAGGCGCGAACGGATTGCCGAACTGCTCGGCCGCGCCGGCTACGCGCCGTCGCAGCCCGGCGGTCTCCTCGCCGCTGTTGATGCCTGGCGCCGCGAGCGCATCACCCCGATGGCCTCGGTGAAAGCCTTCGGTCAGGCTGTCATTGCGCACTTTGACGCGCTTTCGGCGAAGAATCTCGTTCCGTATCTGCCGTCCGAGCTGGCGCAGGTTCCCCGCGCCAATATCGACTTCCTCCCTATCAAAGAGGCATGGTTCTCAGGCTCGATGAACTATATCGGCCGCGCCCGCTCTGCAAGCGGATTGCCGCTCTACGAGGCCAGCTACGAGATCAACGCCTCGCTCGATATCTCCTATCCGGAGTTCGAGCAGCTCGTGAGCCATGAGGTCGTGCCCGGCCATGTGACGACCTTCGCGTATTTGCAGAATTTGTATGTGCGCGGCAAGGCTGGATTTGAAGCAACGGTGCTGACCATGAATACGCGCGCCGCCACGCTGTTCGAAGGCATTGCGAACAACGCGATCCTGATGGCCCACGGCGTCGTCGAAGTGGATCAGCTCCCTGGCGAAGATTTGCAGATCGGTGTCCTGCTCGCGCTGTTGCAGGATGATGCCAAGAATCAGTCGTCGTACATGACCTGGGGCGAGGGCCGCGAGCAGGCGGAAGTTGCGGCCGCGCTTCGCCGCGACTTTCTTGTCACTGAAGAGCGCGCGGACAAGCTATCCGGAGCATGGGGGCGGCATCCGCTGCTCGGCCGCATGTACCTGCCCGCCTACCGCGCCGGCACCGAAAAAGTGGCGGAGCTGCGCCGCCGATACCCGGCCGATCGCGTGCTGCCCGCGCTGTACGGCTGCAATGGTCTCGTCGATATCGAGACCATCGATCGGGTGCTCACCGACGGGGTCCATCTTTCGTCCTGAGCCGGCTCGTGTGGTGAATCGGACAGATAATTCTGTGCGGAATCTTCCGGGATTTTCCCGCGGCGATCGAGCGCCCAACCGCTGCGGATTCTTCCTTCGCCATTCCGTTCGGAAAGCGACTGGAGCCCATTGCGTTCTGGAGCGTAGGCGTTTCTTCTCGCTGAGCGCAGAGATGCGCGCAATCAGAACGGCGGACAACGCGCAGGCTCTCCACTCCTTAAAGGACGATCTTTGCAATCGCCGTTAGTTGCATAAACGAAGTGCCTTCGTAAATGCTTCCAATCTTGGCGTCACGATAGAACTTTTCAACGGGCGAGTCCTTGACGAACCCTGACCCGCCCAGCACCTCCACGGCCCGGCTGGCCACGCGCTCCGCGGTCTGCGATGCAATGTACTTGGCCATCGCGGCTTCCTTGCGG
>JAKCDN010000166.1 GCA_021841795.1 Acidobacteriota bacterium
CTGAATGCCGAAGGCAAGGGTTACCGGCTGGAGGCGCAGGTGGTGGAGTTTGCGCCCGGGGGCTCGACGCTGGCGGTGGACACATTCAAGGAGACCGGCGCGGTGATCTACGTGCTTGAAGGACGGCTGCGCCTGGACATGGGCGCGCTGCATGAGGTTCTGGAGACGGGCGACTGCGCGTGCATGGAGAGCGAGATGCCGCTAGCGTGGAGCGCGGCAGACAAGCACCGCTGCCGGATTCTGGCGGTGCTGCCGGCGGGCACAACGGCGAAGGCCTGAGCGCGGCAGCCGATTCGCGACGGCGATGGAGCCGCCGCAGCTTATGGCCGCGGCGGCAGGATCAGTGCAAAGGAGAGATGCAGCGCGGCGGCTCGCGGGCGAGCGCGGCCATTGCGGAGCATGCACCGGGCAGCAGCGCGCGGGACCGGACCGGGCCCGCGTCAGCGCGCGGCGAGCAACTGCTCCTCGATTGCGATGGCGCGCGGAAAGAGGAGATTGTTCTCAAGATGCACGTGGCGGTGGAGATCGGCCTCAAAGGCATTCAGCCCGTAGTAGAGCCCTCCGGTGGTGGGGCAGGCGCCGGGCCAGGGAGTAAATCCCTGTGTGGCGGCGCGCAGTTGTTCGAGAAGGTCGGCCGCGCCCTCGTGCTCATGAACCATCTGCCGGATGGGACTTTCAACGGAGCCGAAGCAGGAGCTGGGCGGCGCGGAGTTTTCATTGCGGCTGCGCTCCAGGCTCTCAATGTAAGGGAAGAGGATGCGCTCCTCCTTGTTGAGATGCGCGAACAGCTCGGCGGCCAACTGCGCGAGGTTGCGGTAGATGAGGGCAGCCTCAGGGTGCAGGGGTCCGTGCTTGGAGGCGACGCGCTCCGCCATGGCCTGCAGGCGCGGCAGCTCGCTGCGAATGAAGGCATGGTGGGTTTCAACGATGTAGCGGATCAACTGCGCGGCCGAGGCCTGGGTGTGATCTTCAACGACCGGCTCGTAGTTAACGGCTTCGGCAAGTGCGGCGAGCACGACATCGGGCGAGAGCCCGCGAGCGGCGCAGGTATCGCCGAGGGAGCGGTTGCCACCGCAGCAATAGTCGAGTTGAAACCGCTCAAAGACAGGAATGGTGGCGGGATGGTCCAGGGCAATCGAGCGTAGAGTGGTGGCTGAATTCATCGAAAAAACCTCCGATGGGTTGAGAGTAGGCGATGGGCGAAAGAGGGGCAGCGACTTAAGTCACTGGGCACAAAAACAGCGCCGCAGGCGAGGGGCGCGCGCTTTGCCGCATGCGGGGCCAGTCTGTACTATGGTTGGGATCGTCAAGGACTTATCACGATGCGACCCAATGCCAAGCTGATCAAGACAACACTGACCGGGGCCCTCGGCGGCCTGATTTTTGGATTCGATATTGCGGTGGTATCCGGAATTATCGACCTGGTGGTGCAGCACTTCGGGCTGAGCGGATTCGAGAAGGGCCTGACCGTGGCAGTGGGCCCGGTGGGAACGGTGATCGGCTGCTTTGCCGGCGGAGTGATGGGGCAAAGACTGGGATCGCGGGCAGCGCTGCGCTATGCGGCGGCGCTATATTGCCTGGCCGCGATCGGCACGGCGGTGGCCCCGGGCTGGATCATGCTGCTGACGCTGCGCTTTCTGAGCGGCCTGGGACTGGGCGCGGCGTCGGTGCTGGGCCCGGTATACATCACGGAGCTGGCGCCGGCGCAGTGGCGGGGGCGTCTGGTGGGAGCATTCCAGGTGAACGTGGTGAGCGGACTGCTGCTGGGCTATACGTCCAACTATCTGGTGGGACGGGCCAACCTGGGCGCCATCGACTGGCGCGTGATGGTGGGGATAGCGGCAGCGCCGGCGCTGATTTTTTTCATCCTGCTGTTCACGATTCCGTCTTCGCCGCGCTGGTCGGCTTCGCGCAACGAGATTGACGAGGCACTGACGGTGCTCGGACAGATGGGCGCCGCGGACCCGAAGGCGGAGCTGGCCGAAATCCAGTCGGCGCTGACGGCGGAACATGCCAGCGCGCATGAGCCGGTGTTCCAGTGGAAGTACCGCTACCCGCTGTTTCTGGCCATTACGATCGGCGCCTTCAATCAACTGGCAGGCATCAATTGCATTCTGTATTACATGCACAGCATCTTCGCGGCCGCGGGATTTGCGAGCGAATCGGGCTATGTGCAGAGCATCGTGGTGGGAGCGACGAACTGGATCTTTACGCTGGTGGGCATGGCCATGATTGACCACTTTGGCCGGAAGAGCCTGCTGATCGTAGGCGCCATCGGCAGCGCGGGCTGCATGGGCGGAGTGGCGTGGATCTTCAGCAGTAACAGCCACCAGTCGGCGCTGCTGGGCCTGCTGGTGCTGTTTGTGGCCTTCTTCTCGCTGTCGCAGGGATCGGTGATCTGGGTTTATATCGGTGAGGTGTTTCCGACGGCGGTGCGCTCAAAGGGGCAGGGAGTGGGCAGCGCGAGCCACTGGATTGTCAACACGATCATCGCACTCGGGTTTCCCATCCTGGTGCACCGCTTCAACGAGGGGACGCCGTTTGTGTTCTTTGCGGCAGCAACGGTGGTGCAACTGATTGTGGTGACGCTGTTCTATCCGGAGACAAAGGGGCAAACGCTGGAACAGTTGCAGCGCAAGCTGATCCGGGCCTAGCAACGGGCGCGCCGCGGCTCCACGAGAGGCGCAAAGAAGTGCACGGGGCGAGGAGAAGCGGATTGATATTGCCTCGGACTTGCCTCGCCTCGGATTGATACCGCCTCAGAATTTATATGGCCTCAATGGCGTGAATGCTGTCGGCCAGATCTTTTGCGAACGCCGCGAGGCCGTTGGGAACAAGGCTGTGCGCGCTGGACGGCAACCGGGCGAGCAGGCCGTCGGGGGGCGGAGTTTCACAGCCGGAAAACGCAGCGAAGCCAAGCGCGGAAGCCAGCTCACAACTGACTTTGACCAGTTCGAGGAGATTGCAGACACCGTCGGGGGATGGTGGCTGGTGGTGCTGGAAGACGGCGGACTGGATCTCTTCCGGGAGATTCCATCCCTCCACGAGGCGGCGGCCGGTTTGGCAGTGATCCCAGCCGAAGAGCGCGCGCTCGGCATCGAGGAGCGTGGGGGCGGCTCCCCGATGGCGATCGAGCAGCGCGGCGTAGGGAGCGGGCTGGATGACGGCGAGGCCCATGCGTCCAACATCGTGCAGGATCCCGGCGGTGAAGGCGGTGTCTTTATCGATGAGGCAAACGCGCGCCAGGCGCTGAGCAACGAGGGCAGACGCCAGACTGTGACGCCAGAGGGCGCGCATGGCGGGATAACTCATGGTCTTGCCGAGATAGGCGCGCACCCCGACGGCGACACACATGCCCTGGAGGGTATTGGCGCCGAGCACGGCAACGGCCTGCACGATGCTTGCGGAGGGATAGCGCGGGGCATAGAGCACAGAGTTGGCGACGGTGAGAAGCTCGCTGGCGAAGGCAGGATCAGAGGAGACGAGATCGCAGAGTTGATGGAGCTGCACATTCTCGTTGCGAGCGAGCTGGAGGATCCTGACGGCGACCTGCGGAAAGGGAGGAAGGCGGAGATTTGCCCATGGCATTGCCTCCGCCTGCACTCGATCATCCTGCATTCCAGCCACTACCCTTCTCCCGTGGCGCGCAACCCGCGATACATAGTTCTTCGGCAGCGCGCGGGAATTCCATGAGGGGTGGATTGCGGCAACGGCGGCGAAGTGAGAATGCAGAGTTTATTTTGGGGCCCCGATACGCCCATCGGTACTGAACCACCGCGGACCGGAGGCATTCAGGAGCTCAAAGACCACCCTGGGCGGCGCGGGGGAAGCTCCGGCGGCGGGAGAATGACCCGGCTGCCGGTTCTGGTCCGGCAGCAGATTCTCGAAGGCCTGCTGTGAGGCGGCGCCGGACGCATCTGCAGCTTGAGCGCTGGTGGACCGGCCCGGCCTGAGCGCAGCGGATGTGGAGCGCTGAATCGGAGAGTGTTTCTACACTTTTTGCCGGGGCCGCGCGAGGCGCGGGGCGGCGATGAGAGCGAAGGCAAAGAGAAAGATCGATGCGGCGATGTAAGCCAGATGGCCGTGGCGCAGGTCTTCCGCAAGGAGCTTGACGGCAGTGAGGGTAAGGAGCGAGTAACCGATGCGCGTGAGCTCGCGCCGCTGCCGGCGAGCGCCGCCAAAGACCATGGCGAGTGCCGCAGCGCAGAGGACGACGGTGCGGATAAGGGCCAGGTGATGCGGGCCCAGACTGCAGCAAAGGGCAACCAGGAAGACGAGCCCGGCGATGAGTAGAGCGGCAAGAAGTGCAAGGGCAAGTGCGGCCAGAGCGAGAAGCAGAGTCTGCCGGGGCCATGAGCGCTGATCCGTATAGGGCGCGAGCGCGTAGCAGAGCAGAGCCGCGGCGGCGACCAGAGCGAGGCTCGCGCGGGGTGGCGCGGGAACGCCGGCAAATGCGACGGCGATGAAGCCGAGGGCTCCCGCAGCCAGCGCAGCGGCAAGCAGGAACGCCATTCCGTAATAGGCGAAGAAGGCCCAAAGGGGACGCCTGCCGAGCGCCATGGCGGCCAAGGCTGCCGCGACCAGGAGCAGGATCGAGAACCGGGGCGAGAGACAGAGGAAGCTGCCGGCAAAGAGCAGCATGGCAGCCCAGGCGGCAAAGACGAGAAGGTTACGCCGCGCGGGCGCATGCGCAAAGACCAGAAAGAGCGCGGCGTAGCAGGCGGCGGAAAGAGCGAAGGAGATGACGCCGAGCAACGGCGCGGCCGAGGACGGTCCGAAGTCTGCCAGGGCGACGGCAAAGAGCAGGAATGCGATGACGGTCTGAAGGGAGCCGAAGAGCTCAATCGGCCTGGCGCGCAGCAGGGTTCTGATGGCGACGCTGACGGCAGAGAGAACGAAGAGGGCGAGGCCGGAGGTAAAAAGGGCAAGGCGTCTCAGCTCGGGGAATCCTTCGCGACCGGATGGACCGGCATAGTAGACGTAAATCAGAATCCAGATGGCCAGGTCAGCGGCGAGCGCAAAGACGGCGCGCAGGTCGGGGAAGCGATCGCATGCGGGCGCGAACTCAGAGACCGCCGAGAGCAGAAGCAGCGCGGCCACGAACGGCACCAGCACATGGGAAGCGATGGCAAGAGCGAGGGCGAGGACGGCCGCTGCAAACGAAGTGACGCGCAGGACGGGCGCAAGGTCGGAGACGCGACGAGGAGAGAAGCCGGCGGATGCGAGTGACGCGAGGGCAAAGCCGCAGACCACGACGGCAGCGGCCGGGAGCGGAAGGACATTGAAGCGGAGAGTGAGCTCCCAGAGCATGGGAGCGAGAATGAGCGCGGCCGTGCCGGCGTAGATGGCGCCGATATAGCTTGGCGAGCGGCGAGCACGCGCCGCAACGAGGAGCCAGACGAAGGCGTAGGCGATGCCGGCGACGGCGACCAGCAGGCGGGGGAGGGTGCTTGACTCTTCGATCGCGCGCAGCACGTAGGCGCCGGCGATGCCGAACAGCGCTTTACCGAGCACCTGGAAGAGTCTGCCGGCCTGAGGGAGCGAAGCGGAGGCCGGAGCCGGCGGCGGTGAGGGAGGCGCAGGCGCGGGAAGCGGGCGGGGTGTGGGTGGAACGCCCGGAAGCTCGGCAGCGGCAAGGCGAGACTCGACGGTATCGACGCGCCGCTCAAGCGCCTCGATGTGCAGCTCAAGCGAGCGCAGGAGCTGCGCGATGTCAGCGTAATTTTCGGGGAGATCGTTCATAGCTCCACCCCGGTGATACGGCCAGCGCGGCGATCAGTCGCCTGAGGCGGCCTGCTGGAGCTCCTTCCTGGGCCAGGGCGGGAGCAGCTTTAACAGGATCCACAGCAAGAAGAGAGGCAGGACGGTCAGGCCCAGAGCGACAAACAGACCTTCGCGCGTGACCAGTTCCATTTTGTAAGTGGTATAGCCGAGGAAGCTCTTGGAGAAGAGCTGCCCGCCGATGACGACGTTCCAGCGCATGGCGAAGACGCTGATCATAATCAGGGAACCGCAGAGGACGTAGATGCGCTTGCGGACAATCTCAGTGAAGCTGGCGACCTGGGTAAGAAAGAGCAGCACGAGCGGGACGAGGGTGCCGATGAGGATCTGCAGGACGATCTGAGAGAAAAAGAGCTTGGAATGGACCATGAAATCGAGGCTGCGGAAGGATTCGTCGGCTTCGTAGATGCGGTGAATGAGGTCGAGCATCTCCAGGCTGAAATCGATGATGAAGATGTAGAACATGTACATGGCGACGGTGTCGACGCAGCGCATGTCGATGGTCTGCCGGCGGAGTTTGGTGACGGCCATATAGATGAGGAGGACGGCGGCGATGCCGGAGACCATGGCGGAGAAGATGAAGACCACGGGCATGAGCGGCGAAGACCACCAGGGATTGGATTTGAGCGACCCGAAGATGAAGCCGACGTAGCCGTGGAGGATGAAGGCCGAAGGAATACCGATGAGAGTGACGATCCAGCCTACTTTTTCGTCGATGCGGAGGGCGCGCTCGCTGATGTTACTGGAGCCGAGGGTCATGATTTTGTAGACGACGCGGAGGAGGCCGCGGGAGCTTTGCGAGAGGAGGACGATGTCACGGCGGTAGTCGAGCCAGATCTCGAAGACGAGGACGGCCATGAGATACCAGAGGTAGACGTAGCCGAACATGGCCATGGCGGAGGTGGCATGAGGCGTGAAATACATTTCGAAGGAGCGCTCCGGATGGCCGAGGTGAAACTGAAGGGGGAGCGGGGCGTCGAGCAGAAAGGCCAGGGCCGTGAGCAGCGCCAGGCGGTAGGTGGGCTTGACGGCCTCGACGCGGAAGACGCGCTCGAGCGAGGCGAGGATGAATG
>JAKCDN010000167.1 GCA_021841795.1 Acidobacteriota bacterium
CAACGATGAACGAGCGATGAAAGCGGCGGGAGCGCGATGGCGGCCGGACCGGATTCGATCGCACAGAGCAGTATAGTTTGCCGGCGCGAGGCGCGGTGAGGACTGGCAGGGCGCATGATCCGGCCAAGAGAACGGACGGGGACAGCACGCAAGACAGGATGCGGCGGACGGAGGGTTTCGCGCTCCCGGCCTGTATCAAGAGCGAGATGGGCCGGGAGCGCGAAGGATGGATCAGGGATAGATGCCGCGAATCCTGACCGCCTCAGCGACGCGGCCGATGCCGAGCATATTGGCGGCGATGCGCATGGGCACCTTGCGGTCAAGATGGATCCGGAGCACGTCGGCGAAGGCGGTTTTCATGACGCGCTGGAGCCGGTTGTAGATGTCCTGGGCATCCCAGAAGAGATGCTGCTCGTCCTGCACCCACTCGAAGTAGGACACGGTGACGCCGCCGGCGTTGCACAGGATGTCGGGAATGACGAAGACGCCTTTGCTCTCGAGGATGCGATCGGCGGCGGGAGTGAGCGGACCATTGGCCGCCTCAGCAACGAGGCGCGCGCGCAGGACGCCGGCGTTATCGGCATGGATCATATTCTCAAGCGCGGCGGGCACCAGGATGTCGCAGTCAACGGCGAGCAACTCGTGCGGCAGGATGGGCTCGCTCTCCGGGAAGCCGTCAACATGACCGCAGAGGGACTTCATGTGAATGAGCTGGGGGATGTTGAGGCCGCTGCGGTTGTAGACGCATCCGGTGGAGTCACTGACGGCGACGATTCTTGCGCCGGCATCGTAGAGCAACTGCGCAGCGATGGAGCCGGCGTTGCCGAAGCCCTGGACGGCGACGGAGGCGCCTTGGAGCGGCATGCGCAGGTGTTCGCAGGCGGACTCGATGGTGTAAAAGACGCCGCGCCCTGTGGCTTCATTGCGTCCGAGCGAGCCGCCCAGGCTGATGGGTTTGCCAGTGACGACGCCGGGAATGGCATAGCCCTTGGTCATGGAGTAGGTATCCATGATCCAGGCCATGGTCTGCGAGTTGGTGTAGACATCGGGCGCGGGGATGTCCTGCTCGGGGCCGATCAGGGGCAGGATGGCGCTGGTGTAGCGCCGGGTCATGCGTTCGAGCTCACCCTGGGACATCCGCTTGGGGTCGCAGGTGATGCCGCCCTTGGCGCCGCCAAAGGGGATGTTGACCACGGCGCACTTCCAGGTCATCCAGGTGGCCAGGGCTTTGACTTCGTCGAGGGTGACCTGGGGATGGTAGCGGATGCCGCCCTTGGCGGGACCGCGCACCGAGCTGTGCTGCACGCGATGGCCTTCAAAGCGGTGGATGCTGCCGTCGTCCATGCGCACCGGCACGCTGACGGTAAGCACGCGTTCGGGACGCTTGATCATTTCGCGGGTGTTGTTGTCGAGCCCGATGGCGTCTGCCGCGGTATCGAAGTTTTCCATGGCAACGTCGCAGGCATTGTCTTGAACCAGTGTGGTTGGCATTGGAATTATCCTCCTTGCCCGGGCCGCGCGGCCGACGCATGGCGGCGTCTGAAGGGGCTCAGGCCAAGCTGGTTTCGCCGGCGAGCGCGGTCTGAGGCGCGCCGGCCGAGTCTGGGTTGTAAACCGGGAGCAGCCAACGGCGGTAGGCGGGGATGCGTCCGCGCGCGGCATCGACGTAGGCCTGGCGGAGCCTGCGCGTAACCGCGCCGATGCTCCCTGCGCCGACGGCGCGATGGTCGACGCGGGTTACCGGAGCCACGCCGACCGCGGTTCCGGTGAAGAACAGCTCGTCGCAGATGTAGAGCTCGCTGCGGTCGATGGGGCGCTCGACGATCTCGATGCCGAGCTCGCGGACGGCCAGTTCCATGATGGAGTCGCGCGTGATGCCTTCGAGCACGTTTTCACAGAGGGGCGGGGTGACGAGCCGGCCCCTGCGCATCATGAAGAGGTTGCAGCTTGCGCCTTCAGCGACGTGGCCGCTCTGGTTGAGCAGGATGGCTTCGTCGAATCCGGAGCGGCGGGCCTCATCGCCGGCCAGGGCACTGTTCGCATAGGCGCCGCAGATCTTGCCGCGCGGCGGAATGGCGTTGTCGTCGATGCGCCGCCAGGAGCTGACGCCGGCGTGAATTCCATTTTCGCTGTGCAGGTATTCGCCGAAGGGCAGCGCAACAATGAAGAAGGCGTCCTGATCGTCGATGGCGACGCCGATGCGCTCGGCGGATTTGTAGGCGAGCGGGCGGATGTAGAGGTCAGTGCAGAAACCGTTGCGGCGCGCGAGCTCGGCGGTGATCGCGGCGAGTTGATCGGCGGAGAGCGGGACGTCGATGCGCAGAATGGAGCAGTTCTGCTTCCAGCGTTGATAGTGGCAGCTCGGCCGCATGACAAAAAGCTGCCGGTCCTCGGGGTTCCAGTAGGCGCGAATGCCCTCGAAGACACCGGTTCCATAGTGCAGGGCGTGGGTCAGGATTCCGATGCGCGCGTCGCGCATGGGAATATATTGCCCGTTGAAGTAGACGATCACATTGGGATCGACATCGGCTTTCATGGCACACCTCTGAGGCGGCAGTCGCCGCCGGTTCCGGAACGGGCCCGCAAGCAGCGCGGATTGCAGACCGGCGCAACCTTCACCCCTCCGCGAGCGCCTGCCGCAGCAGTTCCCTTCCCCGCGCAATGGCGCGCTCGTCCAGTTCCACCCAGCGGGGATTTTTGACAAGGCGGCGCAGGGCCGCGCCGATGCTCTGGCGGGGCAGAATCGCGGCGATCTCCAGCACGGCTCCGAGCATGATCATGTTGGCGGCGCGCTTGTCGCCCATCGCGTCGGCCAGGCGCGTAAAGGGCAGAGCGAGCACGCGCACGCCCTGACGCCGGCAGTCGGCGGGAAACTCGTCGCCGTTGTAGATGACCCACCCGCCGGGACGCACACTGAGGTCGAACTTGCGCAGCGAGGGCTCGTTCATGGCGACGAGCACGCCGGGCGTTGCGACCAGGGGCGAGTCGATGGCTCCGCGCGCGATGCGGACGTGACAGTTGGAGGTTCCGGACCGCATCTCAGGGCCGTAGGAAGGCAGCCACGAGACCTCGAGACCCGCATCGAGCCCGGCCTCGGCCAGCACTTCTCCGAGCAACAGAACACCCTGGCCGCCGAAGCCGGCGATGCGCACCTGCAGATCGACCGGGAGATCGCCGGAGAGGGCGTGGGCGTGACCTTCAGGCAGGTCCTGATCGGCCACGCCGAGAAGATGGGGGAGATCGGCCAGGGTGGGAGCTGCAGAAGGCGGCGGCGCGGGCAGACGATCGTGCGCGCGATCCACAAAGACACCGAGCGGGAAGGTCTTCTCCATCACATCGCGGACCCAATGCTGGGCATCGACGGGAGACATCTTCCAGATGGTCGGACAGGGCGAGAGCACCTCGATGAGCGAGAAGCCGAGCCCACGCACCTGATATTCAATCCCACGCCGGATGGCGCGGGCGGCCTGCACGATCTGCCGGTTGTCGCCCAGGCCAACGCGCTCGATGTAGACCGGGGCATCGAGGGTGGCCAGCAGTTCGCTGACGTGGAGGGGATAGCCCTCGCGCGCGGCGCTGCGACCGTTGGGCGTGGTGGTGCTCTTCTGACCGAGCAGCGTGGTGGGAGCGGCCTGTCCGCCGGTCATGGAATAGATGGCGTTGTTGACGAAGATCACGGTGATGTTTTCGCCGCGGTTGGCGGCGTGGAGAATCTCGGCCGAGCCGATGGCGGAGAGATCTCCGTCGCCCTGGTAGCTAATGACGATGCCGTGGGGTCGGCTGCGCCGAATGGCGGTGGCCACGGCGGGCGCGCGGCCGTGCGCGGCCTGCACGTTGCCCACGTCGAAGTAGTAATAAGTAAAGACGGAGCAGCCCACGGGACCGACCATGATGCTGCGATCCTGCACGCCGAGCTCGTCGATGGCGGCGGCGACCATCTTATGAATGGTTCCGTGGCCGCAGCCGGGACAGAAGTGGGTCTGATGCTGCAGCTCTTCCTTGCGCTCGTAGCGGGGATAGAACGACCTGGCTTTGCCGCGCACAACTTCGTATTCCGCAAGCGATGAATCAGGCATGGGCCATCCGCTCCTCTCGAAGAGATTGAGATGCGTGCGTATCGTGCGCGATCCCCTCGCGGCGCGCCAGCTCATGGACGCGGCGCAACACCTCGTCGTGCGAGGGCACATTGCCGCCCATGCGGTTGAGAAATTCGACGGGCCGGGCGCCATTGAGGGCCAGCCTGACGTCTTCAAGCATCTGGCCGTTGCTCATCTCGACGACGACGAAGAGGCGCGCACTGAGGGCCAGCCGCTCCAACTGCGCGACCGGGAAGGGATAGAGCGAGATGGGGCGCAAGATGCCGACCTTGAGGCCGCAGGCGCGGGCCTCGGCAGTGACGGCTTTAAGGATGCGGCCGACGATGCCGTAACCGACGAGCACGATCTCGGCGTCGGCGGTAAGCCATTGTTCGGCGCGGGCCTCGCGCTGCTCGGCGAGCTTGTACTTGGCCTGAAGATCGCGATTATGCCCTTCGAGGTCGTCCTGATCGAGATGCAGCGAGGAGATGAGATTGTTGCGCGTGGCGGCCGTGCCGGCGACGGCCCAGGAAGGCAGACGGGGCGGCGTGGCCGACTGAGTAAAGGCGACCGGCTCCATCATCTGGCCGATGAAGCCGTCGGCCATGAGCACGACGGGATTGCGGTAGCGGTCGGCGAGATCGAAGGCCAGCGCGGTAAGGTCAGCCATCTCCTGGACAGAGTGCGGAGCGAGGACGAGAGTGCGATAGTTGCCATGGCCGCCGCCTTTGACGACCTGGTGATAGTCGCTCTGCTCGGCGGCGATGTTGCCCAGGCCGGGACCGCCGCGGGTGATGTCGGCAATGACACAGGGCAGTTCCGCGCCGGCCATGTAACTGATGCCCTCCTGCATGAGGCTGATGCCGGGGCCGCTGGAGGCGGTCATGGCGCGCACGCCGGCCGCGGCGGCGCCGTAGAGCATGTTGATGGCGGCGACCTCGCTTTCCGCCTGCACATAGACGCCACCGGTTTCCGGCATAAAAAGCGCCGCGGCCTCGGCGATTTCGCTGGCGGGCGTGATGGGATAGCCGTAGAAGGCGCGGCATCCGGCGAGGATGGCGCTTTTGACGATGGCTTCGTTGCCTTCATCAGTTGCTTGCGCATGCGACGGTCTCCGGAGCGGATGTGGCCAGAGCTGGCGTGGCGAGGCGCAGCACGGTAATGGCGCCCGGCTCAGGGCACACCATGAAGCAGACGCCGCAGGCGGTGCAGCCCGAGCCCTTGTAGAAAGCAGTGCGATAGCCGAAGTGATTGAGCCGTTCACTCATGGAGATGACGCGAGGCGGGCAGGCTTCGATACAAAGGCCGCAGCCCTTGCACTCTTCGTCGTCGATGCGCAACAGGCCGCGATCCGGTTTTTTTTCGTCGGTCATTTTCTTCATTCCTCCGCGTGGGCCGGGGTTTACGGGCCGGGCTAGTCGAGAACGGGTTCGAACTTTCGTTCCAAGTAGTGCGCGCGCACGGCAAAGTCCTCGAGCTCGGAGCGGAAGCGCGGATCGGCGATGGCGATGAGCGCCTCAGCGCGTTCGCGGAGGGTTTTGCCGTGCAGATAGGCAATGCCATGCTCGGTGACGACATAGTGCACGTCAGCGCGCGAGGTCACGACGCCCGCGCCGGGCTCGAGCATGGGAACGATGCGAGAGATGGAGCCGCCGCGGGCAGTCGCGGGCAGGGCGATGATCGGAACGCCGCCCGTGGAGCGCGCAGCGCCGCGAATGAAGTCCACCTGTCCGCCAAAGCCGCTGTAGGGGCGTGTTCCCAGAGAATCGGCGCAGACCTGGCCGGTCAGATCCACCTGAATGGCTCCATTAATGGCGACCATGCGATCGTTCCGGGCCACGACAAACGGATCATTGGTGTAGCTGACGAGGCGGAACTCGAAGGCCGGGTTCTGATGGATGTAGTCGAAGAGCCGCCGGGCGCCGAGCGCGAATGAGGCCACGGCCTTGCCGCGGTGCAGGGTTTTGCGCGCGCCGTTGATGACGCCGGACTCCATGAGATCGATGACGCCGTCGGAGACCATCTCGGTATGAATGCCAAGGTCGCGCTTGTCACCGAGGCAATGCAGCACAGCATCGGAGATGCCGCCGATGCCGGTTTGCAGCGTGGCGCCGTCGGGGATGAGACGGGCGACGTTGCACGCCACGCGCATATGCACCTCCGTTGCAGGCTCGGCATCCAGTTCGAGCAGCGGGCGGTCGGTTTCAACGACAGACGAGATGCCGGCGATGTGGACCGCGGTATCACCGTGGGTGCGCGGCATCTGCCGGTTGACTTCAGCGATGACGACGGGCGCGCAACGCCGAGCAGTCTGGGTGCAGTCAACGGTGGTGCCCAGGGTCATGAAGCCGTGCGCATCGGGGGGAGATACCTGCATCAGCACAACGTCGAGGGGCAGCGCACCGGTCTCAAAGAGGCTCTCGATCTCGCTCAGGAAGATGGGCGTGTAATCGGCGCGGCCGTCACAGACCGCCGCGCGCACATTTTCGCCAAGGAACAGGCCGCGATGGCGGAAACGGCCCTCATACTCCGGCCGCGTGTAGTCGGCGGCGCCCAGAGTCTTCATATGGATGATTTCGACATGGCGCAACTCGGGGGCGCGAGCGACGAGAGCATCGACGAGAACGGAAGGGGTTCCGCAGCCGGACTGGATCCAAATGCGAGCGCCGGATGCGACGGCCATGAGCGCCTGGGCGGCGCTCATGCGCTTGCGCTCGTATTCCTCGGTCCAGGTCATTCTGAATCGCCTCCGCAACAG
>JAKCDN010000168.1 GCA_021841795.1 Acidobacteriota bacterium
GCGGCAACTCCGATCAGGGTTGCGCCAGCGGCGAGCACGGCGGGGGCGGTTTGAAGGGTGACGCCGCCGACAGCGACCAGGACGGCATCCGGTCCTGCCTCGCCGCGGAGCCGGCGCACGCCTTCGGGTCCGATGGGGGCCTTGTCGGTCTGCTTGGTGGTGGTGGGGAAGACAGGGCCGATGGAGAGGTAGTCGGCAGGCTGGCGCAGGATGCCGGGCAGAAGGCGCTCGGTACCGCCGTAGGCGCCGACGATGCGCGCCGGGCCGAGTGCCTGGCGGGCGGCGGCGGGAGTGGCATCACCCGCGTCAACATGCACTCCATCAAAACCAGCAACATCAACGAGATCGACGCGATCATCAAAGATGAGCTTTACCATTCCGGAAGGCATGGCTGCGCGCAGGACGGCAGCGTCGGCGAGGAGCTCGGCGTCAGAGCCGGTCTTATTGCGGTATTCGAGGAGGGTGACGCCGGCATGGGCCAGCTCGCTGCCGAGCCGGTGGAGAAACTGCTCGCGATTTGCCGGCGGAATGATGGCGCTGTCGAGGATGGGATAGACGGCAGGAAAGGAAAAGGGCATGAAGACAGAGTAGAGCATGAGGCAGGAGCGACGGGCGGCAGACAGAGAACCGAGCCCGGTTTCCACGGGTCTCGGTTCCCTGCCCGGGCGGCTCACATCTCGTCGGCGCTGGGGCCGTAGATGCCCGGAACCCTGGCGTTGAGCAGGCGCAGGTATACGGTCAACTGGCCGCGGTGATGGATCATGTGGTTAAAGACGGCATCGCGAAAGACCTGGTGTTTGGGCTGGTCGATGACGGTGTTGCCCAGCCAGACGAGCTGCCAGTTGCGGTCCCAGGCGTCACCGGTTGTGGCTACGAGGGCGGCGCGGGAGGCGCCAAGGTTCTGGTCGAACCGGGCGAGGGCCTCATCTTTGCCGGACGGGGAAAAGGGCTTGTAGTCAGAGCCGGCATCGATGTCCAGCTTGTCAGTGGTCAGCGTGGCGAGGGCCCAGTCGCCGGTAAAGTCGGTCAAGTGGCCGACGAGGCGGCCGAGGCTCATGGATTTGGGGTGTGGCTTGAAGTTAAAGTCCGCGTCGGCCGGAACAGCCTCAAGAACCTTGCGGGTTTTGGCGGCTTCGCGATCAAACTCAGCGATGAGATCAGTTTGGTAGTCCATCGGAGCAACCTCCAAGTTGCCCAGACAGCATAACCGATTTAAGGTCAACAGGCGAAGAAAAAGCGATAAATTTGCGCACTTGCGGCGCTAACGAAAGAAGCGGGAGACGGCGGATGCCGACCAGGCCTGCTGCCAGCCACAGCGGCCGTCGAGGGGCAGCGGAACAGCAGGCGGGGGCATGGCCGGCCCCGAGGCCGGAGGGATGACGGAGGGCGCAGGCGGGCTGGTGCGCAGATAATCGCCGTGACCGTAGTTCCATTGACTGGGAATCTGGCAGGGCGGCAGGTAGCGGTCAGGGCGTTCGGCGGGCCCGAAGCGTCCGAGAGCCGACTCCCACCAGGGATGGTCGCGATCGAGGACCTCGGCGACGAAATCTCCGAGGGGAAATGCCCAGCGGAGAATCTCGTCTTCCTTTGAAGCGAGAACGGCGATCTGCCCGGCTTTTTGCTGGATGGCGGCAAATTCTCCGGTGAGGCAACGGTCGTCGATGGCGCCGGCCATGAGGATGGCGCGGCGCACGGGCGACTTGATGGCGGTGATGGCCTCAAGAATGACGCGCGCTCCCAGGCTGTGGGAGACAAAGGAGAGGCTGGCGGCGCTTTGAAAGGCGGCATCGACAAAGGCGGCGGCGATGGCGCCGGCCTGCATGGCGTGAGCGGGCTCGGCCGGATAGCAAAGCGCATGGAGGGACTCAGAATCTCCGGGCCACAGGAGGCCGAGGTAGGCCGCGGAGTCGGGCAGGGTGAGCAGCTTGCGCCACTCGGCAAGAGCCTGAATGCCATCCTGGCGGTTGTTGTTGAAGCCGTGGGTGGCGATGAGAACATCTTTGCCGCAGATAAAACTCTGCAAATCGGCCAGCGGGAGATCGACGAAGCGGGAGTGATCAGAGTAGTTGGGGTCGTTCACGGCGGCAACGCCGTTCCACTGCATGGGGTGGACGCGGTCGGCTACGTCGCCGCCGCCCCAGAGCATGCGGAGGTCAAGGAAGCGCGTGACTGCATCGGCGGCGACGGTCATCGGCGGGCCTTGCGGACCAGCTGCATGGTGTCAACGGCGGTAGCGAGGGCGGTGGAGAGATCCTTGGCGACGGGCGCCAGCGGCGTGGCCAGCAGGCCCACGACGAGGGCGAGTCCGAAGTCGCGCCCATGCCAGAAACCGGCACCGTCGATGAGCCATCCGCCGACCACGGCAAGCACAACGGCGATGGCGGCGGCGAGGCTGCGCGTGGCGTTGCGATAGCGCTGATCGGAGAGCTGGTAGCACTCGTCAAGCATTGCGGTCACGATGAGATCGAAGCGGGCGAAGATGTCGCTTTCAGCCGGGGCGAGGGGTTTGCCGGCCAGCGTCTTTTCCGCGACCGATTTGAGGAGGACGGGATCGACGTTGGTGGCCGCGGCCAGGGCGGGCGCGTTGCCGGGGCTGAGGTGCAGCTTGACGAGGGATTTGGCAATGGCCTTCTGGCTGGCGATGTCGTTGCCGTTGACCCAGTTGGCGGCGACGGTGGCGAGGATGTTTTTGCGCGGCAGCGCGTTGACGGGCGCGAGCGGCAGGTGTTCGCCGCTTTGATTGGGCGTGAGCGCCGAAACGGTCTGTTGAATATGCCCGAGCCCGATGTGGTTGATCGGCGGGAATAACGGCTTGAGGGCCTCAAGGAGCCCGAAGGCGGCGGTTCCCAGCCCGCCGACGGCCGAGATCAGTTGCGCCAGTTGCAGGCCCGAGACTGGCAACGAAGCAGGATCTCCGTTCATAGTGCGCCCCCCACGCTCTACCAGACCTTATACCGCGAAAATCCGGGGATGGGTAGAGAAATCCGGCGAGAGCGGCAGGCGCGCCTTTCGGGAGCGGAGCACGGGAGGCCGAACCGCCTGCGAGCGCGGGCTGAAAGAAACTGCCGCGGTCTACTTTTCAGCCTCGGCGCGCGCCTTGAGGAACCGCTCCATGAAGCCGGTGTCGAACTGGCCGGTGCGGAAGCCGTGATCCTGAAAGATGGCCTGATGCAGGGGGATGGAGGTATCGACGCCGCGCACGATGAACTGGCCGAGCGCCCGCTCCATCTTGGCCATGGCCTCGGCGCGATCGACGCCGTGGGTAATGAGCTTGGCGATCATGGAATCGTAGTAAGGGGGGATGACGCCCTCGGAGTACTGGGCCGTCTCCACGCGCACGCCGTTGCCCCCGGGCACGTTGAAGGCCGTGATCTTGCCGGCGGAGGGGGTAAAACGCTGCGGGTGCTCGGCGTTGACGCGGCACTCGATGGCGTGGCCGCGCATCTCAAGCCTGGGCGGCAGGATGGCGTCGAGCCGTTCGCCCGCGGCGATGCGCAACTGCGCCTTGACGAGGTCGATGCCCGTGATGGCCTCAGTGACGGGGTGTTCCACCTGGATGCGGGTGTTCATTTCAATGAAGTACAGTTGGCGCTTTGCATCCATGAGGAACTCGACGGTGCCGGCGTTCTGATAGCCGATCTCGCTGAGGCATCTTACGAGGGTTTGCCCAATCTCTTCCCGCAGCTCGGGAGTGACCTGAAGGCTGGGGGCCTCCTCAATGAGCTTTTGATGACGGCGCTGGATGGAGCACTCGCGCTCGAAGAGCGAAACCACGCTGCCGTGCTCGTCGGCGAGGATCTGGAACTCGATGTGGCGGGGATTCTCGACGAACTTCTCCATATAGAGCTCGCCGTTGCCGAAGGCGTTAGCCGCCTCAGTGAAGGCGGCATGGAAGAGGTTGGGAAGTTCCGCGGAGTCGCGCACGATTCTCATGCCGCGGCCGCCGCCGCCGGCCTTGGCCTTGAGAATCACGGGATAGCCGACCTTCTCGGCCCAGGCGCGCGCTTCCTCGGCCGTGGTCAAGACGCCGTCCGACCCGGGAAGGATGGGCACCTTGGCTTTCTTCATGGCCTGGCGCGCTTTTTCTTTTTCGCCCATCAACCGTGTGACTTCAGGCGGAGGGCCGATGAACTTGATGTTCGAGGCGCGACAGACTTCAGCGAAGTTGGCGTTTTCGCTGAGCAGTCCGTAACCGGGATGGATGGCATCGACGTCGGCGATCTCGGCAGCGGAGATGACCGCGGGCACGTTCAAATAACTGTCAGAGGCGCGCGGCGGGCCGATGCAGATGGCCTCGTCGGCAAAGCGCACGTGCAGCGAGTTGCGGTCAGCCTCGCTGTACACGGCTACGGTGCGAATCCCCAGTTCACGGCAGGCGTTCAGGACGCGCAGCGCGATCTCACCACGATTGGCAATCAGAACTTTACGAAACATGGAGTCCTTAGTCAGCGAGGTTAATAAAGCCGGCCTGGCCGGCAAAGTTCGACAGGAGGACAGAAGGCAGCGGGCCAGGCCGGCCATTCAAAGCGCGCGCGACTTCATGGCGTTTGTCGATCAACCTATCCCTCCCGATCCATCATCCAGTGAGCCATAATCTACAGTCCGTTCCGGCGGCGAGCGCCGGGAAGAGCGACGGAGCAACACTGCCGAATGCCGGCGAACGGCGGCACCGGCGTGGCCGGTACGAACCTTGGCCGGCCCAGAAGCGGAAGCAGGCCGGGTGCGATCGGCCGGCGCGGGCCCGTACTGCCATTCGCCGGTCACTCAAGGCGCAGACGCCATCGGGGCCGGCCACAAATCATCCCCGAGCAAGGCGCGAGCACGTATTGCTCCGCCGGCCCTGCTCCACGCGACTACGCCGTGCGGACGGCAAACAGAGGCTGGCCGAACTCGATGGCCTGCCCGTTGGAGACCAGGCAGCGGACGATTTCACCCGCGACGTCGGCCTCGATCTCGTTCATGAGCTTCATGGCCTCGACGATGCAGATGACCTGGCCTTTTTCCACGCGATCGCCGGCAGCAACAAAGGCCGCCGCGCCGGGTGAAGGCGAGCCATAGAAAGTTCCCACCATCGGCGACTTGACCATGTGCAATCCGGCATCGGGATCCGCAGCAGACTCGGCGGCCACCGCAGATCCGGCAGCGGCGAGGGCCGACGATTGCGGGGCCGCGGCGGGCGCGGCCTTGAGCAGCCGCGCCAGATCATGCAGCGAGGCCGGTCCATTTTCCTGGGGATTGAACTTGAGCCGCAGCTTCAGATCGCCGCGATCAATATCGAACTCGGCCACCTGGTGCTGCTTGAGGAACTCAATGAGTTGTCGCAAATCATCAATATCTTGTGATTTCATGCTTTTCTTCGACTCTCCACACACAAGTCTACGTACCTATGAACTGCCGCGCTTAAAGCTCGACCAACGCCTTCGGCGAGGGCGTGAGCACCTGTCCCGCGGTGCGCGTCACGGCCACCATGTCTTCAATACGGATGCCGAACTGCCCCGGGAGATAGATGCCGGGTTCGATCGTCACCACCATGCCGGGGACGAGCAGAGTGCGCTGCCCTACCCCGAGACGCGGCGGCTCATGTATCTCCAAACCGACCCCGTGGCCGGTGGAGTGAGAAAACGCGTCGCCCAAACCATGGCCGCGCAGGATGCCGCGCGCCGCTTCGTCCACCTCCGCGCAACTGACCCCGGGCGCCACCGCTCTGATCGCGTTCTCCTGCGCCTCCAGCACCGCCTGATATGCCTTCCGCTCAGCGGGCTTTGGCGTTCCGAGGAAGACCGTCCGGGTCATATCGGAGCAATAACCCTTGTGGATTATACCGAAGTCGAGGGTGACAAATCCGCGTTTGGGGAGTCGGGCCACGCTGGCGCGGCCATGGGGGAGAGCGGAGCGTTCGCCGCCGGCGACGATGGTCTCGAAGGACATGCCGTCCGCGCCGAGCGTGCGCGCCTCATGCTCCAGCTCCGCGGCCACGTCGATCTCGGCGATGCCGGGACGGAGGAGGCCGAGAATCCCCTCAAAGAGCCGGCAGCCGAGGAGTGCGGCCTCGGCCACCAGGGTCAGCTCGTCCTCGTCCTTGACCATGCGCAACTGCTCGACAAAGGGCGCGGGAAGCTCGGCGAGAAAACTCCTTCTGAGGCTGCCGGGCAGCTCGGACTTCCATCGCTTGAGCTCGGCCACGGTGGTGCGCGCGGGGTCAAACCCCGCCGCGTGCACACCGGGCTGGGCCGCGAGCCACTGCGCAGCCGCGATGGCCGGGGCACCGTGCACGATGTGCACCTCGGCGCCCTGCGCCTCTTCAGCGGCCTGGGTGGTGTAGCGGCTGTCGGTAAACAGGCGCGCTCTGCGCCGCGTAATCGCCAGCGCGGCGCTGGACCCGGTGAATCCGCACAGATAGCGCACATCGGGAAGAAACGTGATGAGCAGACCGGGAAGCCCGGCTCGATGCATCTTGCGGCGCAGCGCGCTCATGCGGCGGAAGTGATCCATTCGATTAGTTTTATCATGGCGGGCAAGCTGATCCGGGCGAAAAATTGCGGTGGGACGGCTTTCTGTAACGCGAGGAGCCGAGGGCGCGGATGGCGAACGGGCGGAGAGACGAGCCGGCTTGGCTCCGTTACACTAAAACCAATGTTTTCCCGTCTTTTTGGCAACGAAGAACGCGAGCCAAGCGCCGACGTAAAACCAGGAAAGAACCTCTTCGACCGCATGAAGCAGGCGGTGTCGCGCACGCGCGAAAGCTTCTCGCAGAAGATCGCGGATCTGGCGGCGCTGACGCGGAGCGTGGACGAATCGGCGCTGGACGAGCTTGAAGC
>JAKCDN010000169.1 GCA_021841795.1 Acidobacteriota bacterium
TCGAAGCGAAAGCGCGCATGGCCGGCGAGATGGACGAGGTTCTCAAGATTCCCGGTGGAGAGATTGTCGACGCCGAGCACGGAATGTCCATCGCGCAAGAGGCGGTCGGTCAGGTGTGAGCCAAGAAATCCGGCAGCGCCGGTAACGAGAACGTGCATGGTCAAAGTTCATGCCTCCGAAACAATGGTTGGCGAACGGTGAACGGCGGCGGCTTCAACGGGAGGGCCACAAGGAACCGGACTCGAACCTCAGTCCCCGCTTTTACGAGGCTTTCCTTCCTGTGCGTGGTAGACGGACGGGCGGCCCACGCTCACATAGGTAAATCCGTGGCTTTGCATCGTGAGGGGCTTGTAGAGATTTCTGCCGTCGATGACGATGGGAAAGCGCATGGCGCGATTGAGGCGGGGGAGATCGATGGCGGAAAACTCCTGCCAGTCGGTAAGAACCAGCAGGGCGTCGGCATCCCTGGCGGCCTCATAGAGGTCGGCTGCATAATGCATGTTTTTCGCCGGCGGCAGCACTTCCCTGGCGCGCTCCATGGCGGCGGGATCGTAAGCGGCGACGATGGCGCCAGCGTCGAGGAGCATCCTGATCATGCCGACGGCCGGAGATTCGCGGATATCGTCCGTCTGACCCTTGAAGGCCAGACCCAGCGCGGCGAGGCGCTTGCCGCGCAAGGTCCACAAAGCGGAGCGGACCTTGTTGAAGAAGACTTCCTTCTGGGTCTCGTTAATCTTGCGCACCTCTTCGAGCAACTGGAAATTGACGCCGCGTTCCTGCGCCACCCAGTGGAATGCGGCCACGTCCTTGGGAAAACAGGAGCCGCCATATCCCAGCCCGGCGCGCAGAAATCTGGGCCCGATGCGGCTGTCGAGCCCCATGCCGGCGGCGATATCTTCGATGTCGGCATCGACGGCCTCGGCCAGGTTGGCTACGGCGTTGATGAAGGAGATCTTCATGGCCAGGAATGCGTTGGACGCGTGCTTGATGATCTCAGCGCTCTGGGTGGAAGTGACGACAAGCTTGGCCGGACAGTCCGCAGTGCAGGCGCCGGCGAGAGCAGCCGGTTGCGCGTAATAGGCGCCGCCGGTGAGGGGCGCGTAGATCCGATTGAGCAGTTCGGCGGAGCGGTTGTTGTTGGCGCCGACCACGATGCGGTCAGGATGCAGAAAATCCCTGACGGCCGTGCCTTCACGGAGGAACTCGGGATTGGAGACCACATCGAAGGTGTCCGGCTGGACGCCATGGCGGAGCAGAACGCGTCTGATCCAGTCGTTGGTGTACACGGGCACCGTGCTCTTCTCGACGATCACTTTATAGCTGGTGATGGTGCGCGCAATCTCGGCGACAACCGCTTCAACATAGGACAGGTCCGCGGCGCCGGAATCACCCTGCGGGGTGCCGACGGCAATAAAGACGGCTTCGCTTTTCTCGACGGCCGCGGCCAGATCGGTGGTGAAATGAATCGAGCGGCCGCGATGGCGGGCAAGAAGTTCAGACAGGTGCGCCTCAAAGATGGGCACCCCTCCGTCGCAGAGCTGTTTGACTTTGGCTTCGTCGTTATCGACACAGATGACGGTGTGACCGATCTCGGCAAAACATGCCGACGCCACGAGCCCTACGTAGCCTGATCCGATGACACAGATAGCAACTGGCTTGCTCATGCGTTGTTCAAATTCTCCTTGCGACCGCTGGTCCGTGGCTATTTTATATTGTCATGGTTACAAACCGCCCCCTCGCGCTCGGCTGAAACCGCGGCGCGACAATGCCCCGTGGGCTACAATGAACTAAGGCCAAACGGCATATTTCTCTGCGCAGTGTGCGCAGATCCAGCAAGGAGCTGCAACCCTTATGGCGATTCCCGCCACACAACTTCGTCCGGGCATGATCATCAAGCATAACGAGCAGTTGCATCTGGTCTTCAAGGTGGAGCACCGCACGCCCGGCAACCTTCGCGCGTTCATCCAGGCCAAGCTGCGCAACCTGAAGTCCGGTGCGATGTTCGAGCACCGCTTCCGTTCCGCCGACGCGATCGAAAAGGTCGTGGTGGATGAAGTGCCGATGGAATTTCTCTATGCCGACGGCGACGATTACTACTTTATGAACCCGGTCGATTACGAGCAGATGGTGCTGAAGAGCGCCACACTCGGCGATGCCGTGGAATACCTGACGGCGAACCTGCAGATTCGCGTGAGCTACTTTGACGGGCAGCCGGTGGGCATCGAACTGCCGCAGACGGTGGATCTCGAGGTGGTGGAGACGGAGCCGGGCCTTAAGTCGGCGACAGCGTCGAGTGTGACCAAGCCGGCCAAGCTGGAAACCGGTCTGGTTGTGCAGGTGCCGCCCTTCATCAACGAAGGCGAGAAGATTCGCGTCGACACCAGCGAGGGTGCGTATTTGAGCCGGGCCTGAGCCGAGCAACGCGATCAGCACAGAACGGCGCCTGACTGGGCGCCGTTTGTTTTTTGCGTAAAGAAGGCGGAGCGGCATGAACCTGCGGCGTACAGGGCAAGGCGCTATGCAAGCCCCGGCGCCGATGCGGCAAGCACGCGGCGAGAGGCGGCAACGCCGGCCGGAATCAGGTTGACGCCTGCGCGCGGCGCGCCGCGGGAGTTTTCCCGCGGACCGCTACGCCGGGCACTACTTGCCGCCATTCAATTTGACCAGGCGTGCTTCAAGCAGGGCGTCGATGACCTTGAGGGCTTCAAGAGCCTGCTCGGAGACGGGCTCGTCGACCTGCACGACGGCCAGAGCCATAACGGGTTTACCCGCTTCCTGGGCCTGCAGGCGCTCACGGCCGAGCGCGAAGTTGGCGATGTTGACGCCCTGCTGGCCGAGGATGGTTCCGATACGGCCGATGACGCCGGGCACATCCAGGTTACGGCAAACCACGAGGGCGCCCTCGAGAGGAGCTTCCACGTCGATGCCGTCAAAGGCGAGCAGCCTGGGCTGCTCAGCGTGGATCACGGTGGCGCTGGCGCGGCTCTCACCCTGCGCAGTATGCAGGACGAGAGTAAGGACCGCCGCGGCGCCGCCGCGATGACTTTCTTCCTTCTCCTCGTGCACGCGAATGCCGCGCTCCTGGGCGATAGCGGCGGCGTTGATGCGGTTGACATTCTCCGATCCCTGCAGCAGACCGGCGATTGCGGCATTGCGCACCAGCTCGGTTTTGCCTTCAGCGAGGGCGCCGCCGTAGACGATCGCAATGGATTCGATGCCGCCCTTTCCGGCCTGGGCCAGAAAGGAGCCTAGACGCCCGGCGAGATCGATGTACGGAGCGAGCTTGACATACTCCTCGTGGCTGAGCGAGGGCAGATTCACGGCATTCTGCACCACGCCGAGCTTGAGGTATTCGCGGACCTGCTGCGCGATCTGCACGCCGACGGCCTCCTGCGCCTCGGCGGTCGAGCCGCCAATGTGCGGGGACAGGATTACGTTGTCGAGGCCGAAGAAAGGCGACTCCCTGGGCGGTTCGACGTTGAAGACGTCAAGGGCCGCACCGGCCACCTGCCCGCTCTTGAGGGCGGCGGCCAGATCGGCTTCAACGATCAGCTCGCCGCGCGCGCAGTTGACGATGCGCACGCCCTTCTTCATGGTGGCGAGAGTCTTTGCATTGATAATGCCCTGGGTTTGCGGGGTCAGGCCGACATGCAGGGTGAGGTAGTCGGCTTTGGCAAAGAGCTCTTCCACAGGGACCACGGTGATGCCGTTCTCCCGCGCCACGGCAGGGGAGACAAACGGATCGGTGCCGATAATTTCCATGCCGAAGGCGCGCGCGCGGCGCGCCACCTCAAGCCCCACGCGCCCGAGGCCGAGAATGCCGAGAGTCTTGGCGCGCAGTTCGGATCCCTGGAGGTTTTTCTTGTCCCACTTGCCGGCGTGCATGGTGGCATTGGCCACGGCGACCTTGCGGGCCAGCGACACCATGAGACAGACCACGAGCTCGGCGACGGCCACGGCGTTGGCGCCCGGGGTATTCATGACCACGATGCCGCGGCGGGTGGCGGCTTCAGCGTCGATATTGTCCACGCCCACGCCGGCGCGACCAATGACACGCAGCTTCGGCGCATGCGCCATGAGCTCATCACCGACCTGGACGGCGCTGCGCACCACAAGGGCGTCGGCTTCGGCCAGAGCGGCCGGAAGCCCATCCGGCAACTGATCGTGCGTTTTCACTTCCCAACCCGGCTCGGCTGCGAATACGGCCAGCGTCGCGGGAGAAACCTTCTCCGCAAGTACGACCTTCATGGCTGCTCCCCTGTCCGCCACGGCGGACGGCTTTTCGAAGTTATCAAAGCGGATGCCCTCCTGCTCGCAGAGCAGGTCAAACATTCGCACCACCGCGGCGTGCGGCTTGCCTTCGCCGCGCTCGTACTTGGTGAGCGAGTTGGGATGAACGCCCAGCCGCTCCGCCATCTGGTATTGAAAGAGATCGAGCTGCCTGCGAGCGATGAGCAGCTTCTCGGCAAACGTGAGTTCAGGCATGGTTCCTCTTGAGCGGGGTTAGCGGAGTTGGCGGGGTCAGACGCCTGGAGGGGCATCGCTGCCAACTCCGCTAACACGCGCAGCGGGCGGCTAACGCCGCTGCTGATTTGCGTACACTTCCTGAGCGGCGGCCACGGCCTGACCCCACTTGACGGGAAGGCCGAGTGTGTCCTTGGCGATGTGCTCCATAGCGCCGAGCAGCGCCACGGTGTCGAGATAATCGAAAAAGCCGAGGTGAGCGACGCGGAAGAGCTTGCCCTGCATTTCGCCCTGTCCGTTGGCGATGACGGCAGCGAACTTCGCCTTGAGCGCCTTGACCACCGCTCCGGAATCCATGCCCTCCGGCACCTTGACCGCAGTGGCCGCGGCGGCTGGAGCCGTGGGCGCGAAGAGCGCAAAACCAAGGGCGATCAGTCCGGCGCGGGTGGCTTCGGCATTCACCTGGGCATTGTCGATGAGGGCGATGCGGCCCTTTTCGAGATCGCCGCCGGCCTGACCGGCAATATAGTCGAGCGCAGCACCGAGGCCGGCCACCAGGGCAACCGCCGGCGTGTAGGCGCTCTCGCCCTTGACGGCATTCTTGCGTTCCTTGCGGAGATCGAAGTAGTAGCGCGGATTCTTCGAGGTCTCCATGGCCGCCCAGGCGCGGTCACTGACGCTGAGGTAGGCGAGGCCGGGCGGCATCATGACTGCCTTCTGCGACCCGCCAATGATGACATCGATTCCCCAGCCGTCCACATCGAAATGGGTGGTGCCCAGTCCAGTGATGCCGTCGACAACGAGCAGCGCATCGGGCGCGATCTGGTCGCGCAGGCCGGCGATGGCCTGAATATCGTGGCGCACCGCGGTCGAGGTTTCCGTGGCCTGGATAAAGATGACCTTGTGCTCCGGTTTGAGGGCAGCCCGGACCTGCGCCAGATCGAAGGTTTCCCCATAGGGCGCGGAGAACACCTCCGGCTGGAGGTTGAAGGCCTTGGCCAGGCCAGTCCAGCGCTCGCCAAACTTACCCGCGGTGAGCACCAGCACCTTGTCGCCGGGCGAGGTAAGGTTGGCCACTGCCGCTTCCATGGCTCCCGTGCCGGACGAGGCGAGGAGCAGCACGTCATTCCTGGTTCCAACGAAGACCTTGAGCTGGGCAAGAACCTTCTGGAAGAGGGCACGAAACTCGGCGGTGCGGTGATGCATGTCGGCCGCGGCCATGGCAAATTGAGCGGCTGGAAGCAGCGGGGTCGGGCCGGGAGTGAAAAGGCGGGTTTTGCGGATCATTCGATTCCTCATGTTGGAGTGAATTTGTGACCTGACATTCACATAATACACACTTTTGTGATTTTTGTGGTTTTTATTGTGGAAATTCCGCTATGGTTTATCCCAGATAAGATCGGATCGGGGCAGGACTCGCGATTCGCAGGCCGATACCGCTCGATCGAGAGGGTGTCTTTGCTCCGGCCTTGCAATGGCGCTCCCGGAGCGGCCGCAGGGCGCGGCCATCACGGCGCACAAGGCGCGGCACATGAAAAGGCCGGAGCTTATCGCCCCGGCCTCTGGTGCGGCGTGTTGAGCGGGGGTTACCGCCGGCCGCCGCCAAATCCACCACCGCCATGGAAGCCGCCCCCGCCGAAGCCACCGCCGTGGAAGCCGCCGCCACCGAAGCCACCGCCATGGAAGCTACTGCCACCCAGGCCACCATGGAAGCCATTGCCTGCCCTGACGCCCTGATATCCGCCTCCGGGGTGTCCGTTACCCATGTAGGAGTGCCCGCTGACGCCGCGGCCGCCATAGTTGCCACGATTGCCATAGCCGCGGCCGCCGTAGTAGCCGCCACCGTAGTAGCCGCCACCGAAGCCCCAACCGCCGTAGAAGCCGCCCCAGGGATAGAATCCCCAACCGAACGGGCTGAAGAAGGGATCCATGCCGAGGTAGGTGTAGTCGAGCGAATAGGGATCCCAGTACCAGCCGGGGTTGAATCCCTGTTGGTCGGCGTATTCGCCGGCGATCTGGTTGTTGGCCTGGGCAAGGTACTGTGAGCGGAGGCGGCTCCAGTTGTACATGTCATCGCTGGTGGGGTGAGTATCAAACTCGTGCGACTTCTCGCGGGAGCCCAGCACCAGCGCAATCTCGTGGTTGCCCTTGACGGTCTCCCACTTGCCGGGAATGAGCTGCACTTCAGCCCGGCCGTCGAAGACCATGGCCTCGGGCTGAGTGGCATTGAACTCGTAGTAGCCGGTCTTCATCAGTTGCGTGGTGACGCCGGCGTCGATAATCTGCACCATATTCTGGGGGAGGATCTGATCCACTTCAATACCGGCCTGGCCTTTGTCGATTTCGACCTGT
>JAKCDN010000170.1 GCA_021841795.1 Acidobacteriota bacterium
CTGGGCCGGGCGAAGCGGGCCGCGGCTCGCACGCGAGGTTGAGCAGTTCCTCGGGCCACTCATCGGGAATAGGAGAGAGGGCCGGGATGTGCGCGGAGGCCATTGGTTCCCATTTTCGCTTTTTATTCCCCATTTTGCAATAAAGAAGTAGGCTCTGCTCACAAATGTCAAGGCAACTGTTGTGCCAGAAAGGCAGCGGGGGTTAACCTTAGGCGAGTTCAATTCGTCTAATCGAACAAAAGCGTTTGTTTGTTGAAGAGCCTAATATTCCGCAAAGGACCCGATCGTTCCGGGAACGGTGACCGATGATGCAGGAAATCACGCATTGGCTCACGGAGAACGAAAGCGTTCTTGCCGTGCTGGTGACGGTGGGCGTAGCGGTGCTGCTGGTGTGCTGTCTGGGCTGCACCCGCTGCGGCTGCCGCGAGAAGGATGAATTGTTCCACCGGCACGACACCTAAGGACGACTAATTGCCGCCCGAATCAGCCGGCAGCGGCTTCAGCAGGTACATCTCAAACTGCGCCAGGATGCGGTTGTAGAGGCTGGTGCGGACGTCGGGGCCCTCGATGGAGTGGGTCTTGCGGGGGTAGATCTGGAGATCGTAGGGGATTCCCGCCTCAAGCAGCTTCTGCACAAACTGAACGGTGTTTTCGATGTGCACGTTGTCGTCGCCGGTACCGTGCGCGATGAGCAGGCGACCGTGTAACTGCGCGGCCGAGTTGACGACGGAAAAGCTGCGATAGGAATCTGCATTCTGAGAGGGCAGGCCGAGATAGCGCTCGGTATAGATGGAATCGTAGTCGCGCCAATCGGTGACGGGCGCCACGGCCACGCCGGCGCGGAAGCGGTTGGAGTGCGTGAGCGCATAGAGAGTGAAGCTACCGCCCCAGCTCCAGCCCCACCAGCCGACGCGGCGGGAATCGAGCTGCGGATAGCGGGCGAGTGCGGCATCGAGAACGGTGAGCTGATCTTCAAGCTGGACGGGACCGAAGTTACGATAGGCGGCCTGAGCGAAGGCGCGCCCGCGACCGCCCATGCCGCGATTGTCGGCGCGGAGAACGGCGAAGCCGTGCTCCACAAGGACGTTGTCGAAGAGCAGGTCTCCGTCCCAGCGGTTCACGACCTCCTGGGCATGGGGCCCTCCGTAGGGATTGAGGATGAGGGGAACGGAAGCGGGATCGGTTGCCCCGGCGGGCAGCAGCAGCGTGGCGTAAAGCGTGGTTCCATCGTGCGCCTTGACCTCAAGCTGCCGCGGCGCCTGCAGGCGGTAGCGGTCAAGCACGCGGGTCTGCCAGAAGACGCGGCAGCCTGTGTCGGAGGGCGGTCCTGACTGAAGAGGGCAAAGGCGAACCAGCGGCGTCGTTGCGCGCGTAGAGTAGGTATCGACGAAGGTGTTGCCGCCGGGGGAAAAGGATGCGTCGTGCGAGCCCGCGCCGGCGCTGAGCTGCCGGCGTTCCGCTTTAAAGTTCACCTGCCACACCTGCTGCTCAAGCGGATTGCCCTCATTGGAGGCGTAGGTGACGAGCCGGCGATCAGGATCGACGGTGTAGACGGCGCTTACATCGAAGTTGCCGGACGTAAGCTGCCGGTCGAGCCGGGCTTCGCCGGCGAGAGGCCTGGCCTGGCTGTAGCTGTAGAGGTAGATGTGGGCATTGCCGTCGTTCCAACTGGTGAGGACGATGGCGCCACCGCCGACCGATACGTCGTAGTCGTCATCGACGAACTTCCGGTCATCGATTTCCAGCATTTTGCGCGCATGGCCGCCGTCGGCGCCGGCGAAGAAGATGGCGCGATGCCTGTGGTCGCGGCTGACAGCCTCAATCCAGACGGTGCTGCGATTGACCCAGCCAAAGCGGGGGATGTAGTCGCCTGCACCGAGGGGAATGTCGATCCAGGTGGTGGGGCCCCCTGTGGCGCCGACCACGCCGACGCGCACCGCGGGGTTTGCGTCGCCGGGCTGGGGATAGCGCTGCCACTCGACCTGGGCATGATCAGGAATCCAGTCAGTGAGGGGATACTGCGGCACGGCGGACTCGTTTGACTGCAGGAAGAGAATGTTCCTGGAGTCGGGGGACCAGAAGTAGTTACTCCGGACTTCGAGCTCTTCTTCGTAGACCCAGTCGACGGCGCCGTTGAGGACAGCATCCGGAGCGCCGGCCGGTGGACTGGACGCGGGGGCAAGCGCGAGCACGGGCGAGCCAGGGTCACGAAGACGAATAACGGCGATGCCGTGGTTGCGGATAAAGGAGATGGAAGAGCCGTCGGGCGAGAACTTGGGGTCGTTGCCGGACGCAGAGCCGGTATCGACAATCTGCCGGCCGGCGCCGCTGCGCACGTCATAGAGCCAGAGGCGGCCAGAGGCGTCGAAGAGGATGTGCTGAGAGTCGGGCGCCCACAGATACCCGGCCATGCTGTAACGTTCACGATGATCGCGATCCTGCTCCGAGCCATCGGTGCTTTGGAAGGAGTTCATCCTGGCGGCGCTTACCAGGACCTGGGCGTTGCCAGTGCCGGGATCAACATCCATCAACTGGCCGCCGTCGAAATAGGTGAGATGTCTTCCGTCGGGGGACCAGCTGAGTTGATCGGAGGGCGTGGGAACGAGCGGACCGTGGGCGAAGATGGCTTCAACGGTGAGCGGCTGCTGCCCGGTGGCGGCAAGCGGACAGAAGGCGAGAACCAAAAGAACAAGGGTAAAGGGTAAGAAGGCCGCGGTTCGCGCCAAAAAGAGTTCCTCCTCAAGGGGGATTCGGGCGAGCGATGGATGCAGGAGCGGACTGCCCGCAAAGGCAAGCGCAAGAGCTTTGCAATGAGTTTAAATCAACGCTGCAATTTGATTGCGTGCCTGAGGCCGGCGGTGTATGGTGCGGGGATATGCACTGGACAACCCCGGAAGAACGCCGCGCACTAGGGCAGGCGCGGCGCAAGCAGGTGAAGCGCCACGAACACGCGACGTGCGAGCTGAAAGCGCGGCAGATCAGCGCGTTGGCGCTGGTGGAGCGATCGATGCGCGGACGCGTGCCGGCGCTGATTGCAATGAAGTACCGGCTGATGGCGGAGTCGTCCTTTGCGTACTTTCGCGGGGCGGCACCGGTGATGGCAGCGGACCTGGCGCAGATGCCGAACACGGGGATTGTGTGCCAACTGTGCGGCGACGCACATGTGCGCAATCTGGGTGCCTTTGCGGCTCCGGACGGACGACTGGTCTTCGACATCAACGACTTCGATGAGACGATTCGGGGGCCGTTCGAGTGGGACCTGAAACGCATGGCGGCTTCGCTGGCGCTGGCGGGACGGGCGGCAGGACACAAAGACAGCGCGGCGCAGCGAGCGGCGGTGGCATGCGTCGAGCGCTACGCGGCGCAGATGCGCTCATTTTCCGGAATGCCGCAGCTCGAAGTGAACCGGTTCCAGGTGCACCGGCTGGGCCTGGCAAGGCCGGTGCACCTGGCACTGACGAAGGCGGAACGGGCCACGCCGCAGCATACGCTGGAGCAACTGACCGAGCCGACGCCGCGACGGGCGGGAGCCTCACGACGCTTCAGGGAGATGAGGCCGATGCTCACGCGGGTGACGGGATCGCGCGCGGCGGCTGTCGTGGCTGCACTGGGGCCTTACCGCGAGATGCTGGAGCCGCAGCGGCAGCATCTGCTGGGGTTTTACCGGCCGTTGGATGTGGCTTTCAAGGTGGTCGGCACGGGATCAGTGGGAATGCGCGATTATTGCATCTACCTCGAAGGCAACGGGCCGGGAGATGCGCTGTTTTTACAGATGAAGGAAGAGCCGGCATCGGCCTACGGGCCGTATTTGCCGGATGCGCATCCGCCGGCGCACAACGGGCAGCGCGTGGTTCAGGGGCAGCGCTTCATGCAGGTCCAGACCGATCCGTTCCTGGGCTGGACGCACATGGGAGGGCGGCAGTACCTGGTGCGGCAATTGAACGATCATAAAGGCTCAATTGAGATTGAGGATCTGGCCGGCGAGAATCTGAGGGCCTACGGCGAGGTATGCGGCGAATTGCTGGCGCGGGGCCACGGACGTTCGGGGGATCCACAGGTGATTGCGGGATATATCGGCTCGGGGAGCGGGTTTGCCGAAGCGATTGCTGCATTTGGCATGGCCTACGCGGACCGGACGGTGAAGGACTGGGAACAGTTGAAGCGTTCAGGGAAGGCGAAGTAGCCGGCTGCAGGGGTCGGCAGCAGCCGGTGAAGAGGCCCGCGCCGCCGACGCGCGCGATTCCCTGCTTGCCAGCCGGGCCACCTAACGCCGGTAGACGGCGTATCCGCGCAGACGCGCAGCCGGCTGGAACTCCTGCAAGAGGAGCTGCATCAGGGCATCGCGGTCGGGCGTGGGATCGCCGATGGTCTGAACGTCGGTTTTGACGATGAGCCAGTGGATATTGCGGGTGCGGACGAGGGCAGCGATCCGGGAAGGCGGGTAGGGATCGATGGTGGGATCAAAGAAGGGCACGGGGAACTGCGGCGCGCGTCCGGTGGCGAAGTAAAACGGCTCTTCGCCAGGGATGAGGAGGATCCCGTCGTTGAAGGGGATCTGAAGGCGTGCGTAGCGCAGGAGCTCGTCGATTTCAGGGATGTAAGGGCCCGGCGTGGCAAGACCGGCAAGAGCCGGAAACGCGGAATGCGCAGGGGGGACGTCGGGCAGGTTCGCGTAGGAGAGGCGTTCCTCGCTGAAGGTGTAGGAGCATCCGCAGACGAGAAGCACGAGGGAGATGGATGCAGCGACGAGGGGCGCGAAGGAGCGAGCGACGCCGGCGCGGGCGGCGAGCATACCGAGACAGGCAAGCAGATCGGCAAGGAGCAGAGTGAGCAGCGGCCAGATGCCATAGGTGGATCCCCAGAGCTGCTGCGACATGAAGGCGCCGTGAATGGCGGCAAGAAGAAGCAAAGGCGTGAAGGCGCGCAGAGACGGCTTGCGCCGCAGACCGTAGAGATTAACCAGAGCCAGTGCGGCCGCCAGCAAGAGCGCGAGGGGCCACAGGACAAGGAGCGCGTCACCGCGATCTTCAGCGTCTGCGTAAAGCTGGAGAGAGGCCAGCGTGAACAGGAACGGAGCGGCAAGCAGCAGAAAGGCGACGATCTGGATCCAGAGGGGTTGCGTCTCCGCGAGCGCTGGGTGAAGAGATGCGCGACGATGATGGGACAGTTGGCTCCAACGGAGCAGGATGAGCGCGGCGGCGACGGAGGGCACGGTCCAGAGGAGAGTGGGATCGCTGTAGACGCCGAGCATGGGAGTGAAACCGGGCATGCGGCGCTGGCCGGCGTACTGGATGGTCCAGTGGATGTAGTTCGCGAGGCCGGCGGTCGATTGGATTACGAGCACTGCGGCAAGAAGCGCGGCACAAACGCCGGCAAGATAGGCGAGGAGACTGCGGGTCTCCGCTGCAAGCAGAGAAGATTGCCCACGCAGGAGAAAAAGGACGCAGAGCACAGCGACTACGGCAGTGAAGAGAAAGGGCAGACCCATGTTCTGCTTGTAGAAGACCGGCACGCAGGCCAGTGCGCCAGCGGTGAAAGCAAAAGAGAGGCTTTTTTTGCGATCGAGCTGGGTGAAGGCCCAAACGGCGACGACGAGCCAGAAGCCGCAGTCGCAGTCGTATTCAGGATTGGGAACGATGCAGTAGACGCCCAGGAAGGCCAAAGGAGCGGCAAGGAGCAAGGCCACGATCCACGCAGCGGCGATGCGGTCGCGCAGGAGGGCCAGGGAAGTGCGCCAAGCAACGACGGCGCCGAGGCCGCTGACGATGGCGGCGTAGAGGTCGTGGTGAAAGATGACGCGCCCGGTGAGACGGATTATTGCGGCCTGGACAAGGAAGGTGAGCGGGGCATGCGGGAGCGGGAAGTCACGGTAAGGCACCTGGCCGAGGGCGATGCGCTCCGCCGTATTGAGGATATAGCTGAGGTCGAAGAGAGCAGCCACGTGGGTGCTCTGCCAGAGGGTTACGGCCGCAGTGGCGACGAAGAGCGAGGCGGCTGCGAGCCAGTCGCGCAGAGCCCAGCGTAGGTCATTGGGATGAGGTATTGCGGGAGGTTTTTGCGGCGCTGCGCTTTGAATTACCATCCGCGACGATAGTAATAGGTCCAGCCGGGGGAGGAGAACAAGGCCATGAGCAGGACGACGATCCAACCCACGCCGGTCCATCCGAGAAAGATGTTGAGGAAGAGGATTCCGGCAGCGTTGTGGGTGTGACGCACGGCCGCGATGATGGCGGGCAGGAAGTAGAAGACACCGCAGAAGAGAAGGAAATGCATAGAGACTCCCAACGTGATGCAGCAGAAGTTACGCAGCCGGCAGGGGTGCGGTTCCCTCTTTTCAGTACCACAGGTGGAGATAGACGACCGTCAGGAGCGATCAGCGCTGCAGGCAGGGGCCGCAGCCGGGCCAACTTCCCAATGCGGGCGATGCCGACGGCGTGCTCACGGACCCCAGCCATGCCGAAGCATGCGCGTGCCGGTGCCTGCGGGACCGGATTGGCGGAGCGGCGTTGCTTTCCGCGTATAGTAACGCTGAAACCGCGTTAGCGGGTCAGGTGGTCGACGGTGCGTATGAGGGCCTGAATGTTTGCGGTGGGCACGCAGGGAGACACGCCGCCGCCGCAGGAGACGATCAGGCGCGAGTGATCGTCGGTGGACGCGAGCAACTGGCGCACCAAACGTTCCACATCAGCAGGTGTTCCCTCTGCAAGGACGTCGCGCGGGGGAATGTTGCCGATGAGGGCGATGTTGCCGTGGGTCCATTGCCGTAACTCGGCGACGGTATGCTGAACACCCCAGTTGA
>JAKCDN010000171.1 GCA_021841795.1 Acidobacteriota bacterium
CCGATCTGAACCTCTTTGGCGCCGGCGCCGCGGACCATGCGGACGATTTTGCGGCTGGTGGTGCCGCGGATGATGGAATCGTCAATGAGGACGACGCGTTTTCCGGCGAGGAGATTGCGCACGGGATTGAGCTTGAGGCGGACGCCGAAGTCGCGGACGCGCTGCTCGGGCGCGATGAAGGTGCGGCCGACGTAGTGATTGCGGATGAGGCCGAGGCGGAAAGGGATGCCGGACTCCTCAGCGTAGCCGAGCGCGGCGGTGACACCGGAGTCGGGGACGGGGACGACGACATCGGCGGGGACGCTGGACTCGCGCGCGAGCCGGCGGCCCATCTGGTCGCGGGATTCCTGGACCCAGCGGCCGAAGATGCGGGAGTCGGGGCGGGCGAAGTAGACCTGCTCGAAGATGCAACTGGACTGGGCGGCGCCGCCGGCGAATTGCCGGCTGGTGACGCCGTCCTGAGAGACCATGACGAGCTCGCCGGGGAGGATGTCGCGGACATACTCGGCGCGGAGGAGATCGAAGGCGCAGGTTTCCGAGGCGAAGACGACGGTGTCGGCGGCGCCGGGATTCCTGATGCGGCCCATGGAAAGAGGGCGGAAGCCGCGTGGATCGCGAGCGGCAAAGATGCGGTCGCGGGTCATCATGACGATGGAGAATGCGCCCTCGACCTGGGAGAGGGAGTCGGCAATGGCGTCAACGAGGGAGCCGGCGCCGGAATGAGCGATGAGCTGGACGATGATCTCGGAGTCCGAGGTGGTTTGGAAGTAGGCGCCTGCGCGTTCGAGGCGGGAGCGCACGGAGCCGAGATTGACGAGATTGCCGTTGTGGGCGATGGCGATGAGGCCCTTGGTGGAGTCGACGCGGATCGGCTGGGCGTTGAGCAGGGCGGAGTCGCCGGTGGTGGAGTAGCGGGTGTGGCCGATGGCCATGTTGCCGGGCAGCTTGGCGAGCACATCGTCGGTGAAGATCTCGGAGACGAGGCCCATGCCTTTGATGTTGGCGAGGTGCTGCCCGTCGGCGGTGGCGATGCCTGCCGACTCCTGGCCGCGGTGCTGGAGGGCGTAGAGGCTGAGGTAGGCTTCGCGGGCGGCGTCAGGATGGTTGTGAATGGCGACGACGCCGCACTCTTCGCGGAGCTTGTCGTCCGCGGCGGGCGCGGCATGGATCGCGGACGGGGGAAGCTGAGCGGAGTTGTCGGCGACGCCGGGGACGCCCTGAAAGAGGCGGCGCATCATGCGAGGACCTCGTCATGAAGAGCGGTTTCAAGGGCGGAGGCCCAGGGCGCCCGGAGCTCGTCGAGCGGCGCGGAGATAAAGGATTCGCCATCGACCAGGATCTGAAGGCGGCTGCCGCCGGTGGTTCCGATGCGGGCAACGAGGAAGTTGTATTGCGCGGCGAGGGACTCGATTTCGCTCAGGTTGGCGGGAGGGGCGGAGAGCAGGACGGTGGAAGCGGGCTCGGCAAAGAGGCCGAAGAGGGGATGAGCGAGGAGCGAGGGATCCTGCTCGACGGTAACGCCGATGCCCCTGGCGAAAGCGGCCTGCGCCAGAGCGACGGCCAAGCCGCCGTCGGCGATGTCGCAGGCGGAGTGAATGAACTTGCGCCAGGCAAGCTCGGCGAGCAGAAGGTGGAGGCCGGCCTCAGCGCTGAGATTGAGCGGAGGCGGAGTTCCCCAGGTTGCGCCGAGGACGACTTTGGCGAACTCGGAGGAGCCGAAGGCGGTGAGATTGGCGGCGGCTTCAACGTCGGAGGCGTCGGCCTGAGGACGCGCGCCCGCGGCGGGCTCGAGGGCCGGGAGCGGGTACTGGCTGATGGGCGGAGGATTGAGGGGAACGCTGAGATTGGGATCGGGTTCGTCGCCCTGCGGAATGGGCCAGAGGAGCAGGACGGCGTCCTTGTCGCGCTGGAAGCCGGCGGGGACGGCCCTGGTGACATCTTCAAGGATGCCGACGATGCCGAGGACCGGAGTGGGATAGATGCCCTCGCCTTTGGTCTCGTTATACAAGGAGACGTTGCCGCCGGTGATGGGAGTGCCGAGCGCGGTGCAGGCCTGGGCGATGCCATCAATAGCGGCGGAGAGCTGGGCCATGATCTCAGGCTTTTCCGGATTGCCGAAGTTGAGGCAGTTGGTGGCGGCGACGGGGGTGGCGCCGGTCATGGCCACCTTGCGCGCGGACTCGGCGACGGCGTGCATGGCGCCCAGCCGGGGATCGAGATAGCACCAGCGGCCGTTTCCGTCGAGGGCCATGGCGAGGCCGCGCTCGTGGCCGGGAGTGCCGGTGCCCTTGATGCGCATGACGCCGGCCTCTCCGCCGGGTCCCTGGACGGTGTTGGTCTGCACCATGGAGTCATATTGCTCGTGGACCCAGCGTTTGGAGCAGACATTCGAGGCGGAGAGAAGGGTTTTGAGGTCGGCGAGAAAGTCGCGGTCCTGGGCGAGCCCGGCGAGAGCCGCAGCCGGCGGGTCGAGGGGCAGCGGAGATTTCCAGACGCCGACGGGACGATGGTAGAGGGGCGCGTCGTCGGTGAGGGAGACGTTGGGAATATCGGCGACGAGAATGCCGTGATGGCGGATGCGGAGACGGGACTCAGGACGCACGACACCCACGATGACAGCGTCGAGGCCCCACTTGGCGAAGACGCGGAGGACCTCGTCTTCCCTGCCCTTTTCCGCGACGAGCAACATGCGCTCCTGACTTTCAGAGAGCATGATCTCGTAGGCGCTCATGCCGGTTTCGCGCTGAGGCACGAGATCGAGCTCGACATCGAGGCCGACGCAGCCGCGCGCACCCATCTCGCAGGTGGAGCAGGTGAGACCGGCAGCGCCCATGTCCTGAATGCCGACGATGGCGCCGGTCCGCATGGCTTCAAGGCAGGCCTCGAGCAGGAGCTTCTCCATGAAGGGATCGCCGACCTGGACGTTGGGCCGCTTCTGTTCGGAGCCTTCCTTAAATTCTTCCGAGGCCATGGTCGCGCCATGGATGCCGTCGCGGCCGGTTTTTGCGCCCACATAAATGACGGGATTGCCGGCGCCGCTGGCCTTGGCGTAGAAGATCTCATCCTTGCGCACGAGGCCGAGGGCAAAGGCGTTGACGAGCGGATTGCCGCTGTAACAGTGCTCAAATTTGGTTTCGCCGCCGAGGTTGGGGACGCCGAAGCAGTTGCCGTAGCCGGCTACTCCGCCGACCACACCTTCGACGATGGCGTGGTTTCTGCGGCGCTCGCCGGCATTTGTGTCGCGGTTCTCATCGCTGCCGGCGCGGGATTCTTCGGAGATCGGCCCGAAGCGGAGGGAGTCCATGACGGCGAGCGGCCGCGCGCCCATGGTGAAGATATCGCGCAGGATGCCGCCCACGCCGGTGGTAGCGCCCTGGTAGGGCTCGATGAAGCTGGGATGGTTGTGACTCTCGATCTTGAAGGCGCAGGCCCATCCGTCGCCGACGTCGATGATGCCGGCGTTCTCACCCGGTCCCTGGACGACGCGATCGCTTTGGGTGGGGAGTCGCTTGAGGTGGACGCGGCTGGATTTGTAGGAGCAATGCTCGCTCCACATGACGCTGTAGATACCGAGCTCAGTGAGCGAGGGCGTGCGGCCGAGGGCGGCAAGAATGCGCTCGTACTCCTCCGCGGTGATGCCGTGCTGTGCCAGCAACTGCGGAGTGATGGAGGCCGGCTCGGGAACGGCTGCGGAGGAAGAACTGGTCATCGCCATTGCCTTCATTTTCGCACAAACGGGCGCACGGGAGGCCGTGGCCGCGCCATGGGCAGTGTCCCGAATTGGCTGTCCATATTCCCAGGGACACACCGATCGACTACCGCGGCGCGGGCACAAAACGCCGCCCGCAGGCGGTGCGCGAGGACGGCTGCCGGCCGCGGTTGGGCAACGATACCGATTCTTACCCGATGGAGACTATGGCCGGCGACGGCGCGGATGAGCTGCGCGGTCGAGTCTGCGCAACGAGGCTGTGCGGCGAGGCTGCGTCCGAGGTTGCCGCGGGCGGCAGGCGCGAGCCGAAGGGCTGGAATAATAGAGAGATGAGCGCAGGCGAGCAGGCATACTTTGGGATCGATTTTGGAACCACGAACAGTGCGGTTGCGATGCTGCAGCCGGGCGGGGACGTTCGTCTGGCGCATTTCCGGTTTCGCGGCGAAGCGATTCCTGTGTGCCGGTCGGTGCTTTACTTCGAGCAGTGGAAGAGCGCGGGCGGTCAGCGGCGCGTGCATGGGTGCACCGGGCAGGAGGCGATCGAGCGCTACCTGGACGCGGAAGAGAAGGGACGGCTGATCCAGTCGCTGAAATCGCACCTGTCGAGCCGCGCGCTGACGGGCACCGAGATTTTTGGCCGCCGGCACCGGCTGGAGGAGTTGATTACGCGCATCGCCAGCGATCTTCGCAAACAGGCCGAGGATCAGTTCATGCGCCCGGTGCGGAGAGCGACGATCGGCCGGCCAGTCCGTTTTGTTGGAGCCGAATCGGAGGAAGAAGACGAATTCGCGGTGCGACGCCTGCGCGAGGCCTTTATCGCCGCAGGATTCGAGGAGGTGGAGTTCGAGCTTGAGCCGCTGGCGGCGGCGTTTGCCTACGAAGCCAGACTGGAGCGGGAGGAACTGATTCTGATTGGCGATTTCGGCGGAGGCACGAGTGATTTTTCGCTCTTGCGCGTTGGTCCGGAGGTGCGCCGGCGCGGCCGACGGCCCGAGGATTTGCTAGGCAACACCGGGGTGGGGCTGGCCGGGGACGCGTTCGACGCGCGGATCGTCCGCAGGCTGGTGTCGCCGGCCCTGGGATCGAACTCGGAAGCGCGATCGCTCGACAAGATTCTGCCCGCGGTTCCGGCGTGGATCTATGCGCACCTGGAGCACTGGCACTATCTTTCGTTCCTGCGCACGAATAACGTCCGCGAGATTCTGAAGGGCGCACGGGTGCGGGCGCTGGAGCCGGAAAAGATCGAAGCGCTGATTGCGGTCATTGAAGGCGACCTGGGGTACCAACTGCATCAGGCGGTGCAGAAGACCAAATTCGAGCTGTCGCAACGCGAGCACACGGAGTTCACGTTTCGCGACGGCGGCGCCGGCGCATCAACCATCGAGCTGCGCATCCCGATCGCGAGAGCCGAGTTTGAGCGCTGGATTGTGGAGGAACTGGCCACGATCGAGCACAGTGTCGATGCGCTCCTGCAGAGTACCGGGGTTCAACCGAAGGATGTCGATCGCGTCTTCCTGACCGGCGGCAGTTCCTTTGTTCCCGCGGTGCGGCGCATCTTCAGCAGGCGATTCGGCCATGAGCGTCTCCAGGGCGGAAACGAGTTCACGTCGGTTGCGCAGGGGCTGGCTGTGTGCGCGGCAGGAAGGACAGGCAGAGGGTGAAGCGCAGGCCGCCGGGAGATGCGGGGCGGTCATGCACCGCTGCGGCCAGCCGCAGCGGTGACCTGGAAACCTGACCCGATTGCCGGCGCCTGCTCCGCCCGAACCAATGCCTGCCTCCGCGAGGGACAACGGTCCGCAGCGATGGAACGCCGTAACGCGGTGCAGGCGGGAAGCTCAGTGACGTCCGCCGCCGTGGAAGCCACCGCCATGGAAGCCGCCACCGTGAAAGCCGCCGCCACCGCCGTGGAAGCCGCCGCCGACGTAGCCGCGTCCGCCGCCCCAACCACCGCGGTCGTGACCCCAGCCGCCGCCATCATGACCCCAGCCGCCACCGTCGTGGCCCCAGCCGTCTCCATAACCCCAGCCCTCGTGGTACCAGGGACCGGCGCCGATGAAGACGCCGCTGTTGAACCACTGCGGCCCATAGTAGCCGTAGGGCGCACAGGCATAAGGCGCATATGAATAGTAGCCATATTGGCAGTCAGGCGCCGGAGGCGGCACGTCGGGATAGCCGCCGCCGATCTGGACTCCAAATGAAATCTGCGCGTGGGCAGCAGGCGCCGGCATCAGGATACATGCAAGGATCGCGAGCAAGGTCAGATATCTAAGACGCATGGTTTCCTCCTCCATGGTTATCAGCAAGCGTCCAATCGGATTTCGACGCCGGCCATGGGATCCGTTGATCTACTTTTTTGTTGTATCAGCCTTTTTCGCCGGGACGGGGGCGGAGGGTTTCGGATTCCAGAAATCCGGATCCTGTTTCCTCCAGCTCTGCGGCAGGCGGCTCATGCTGGGGGTAAAGACGAACAGGTTCGATTCAATGCCGTCGTAGTTGGCGCTCTCGAAATCGAGCATGCGTTTGCGCGCAGCTTCATCGAGACTGGTTCTGTAGGCGGGCACCAGCGAATAGTGTTTATCGAGGTCCGCCAGCGATTTGACGGAGATGACGAGCATGTAGGAGTCGTCCTTCGCCGCGCCAAGAACCTGCTGGTAGAGGGAAAAGTGAAAGTTGGGATCCGCCTTCATCCAACCTTCCTTGTAGGTTTTGAAGATGTCGGCAAATTCGGCACTATGGCCGAGCTTGACATGAATATGGATCAGATCGATGTAACGCATCGTGGCCAGGTTGGCCGGATTGGGATTGCTCAGGTCCGGGCGGAGGCGCCAGATGGCGGTGTCCATCCCCGTAAGGGTGGCGCTGTGCTGCTCATCGAGGTTGGCCAGGGTCTCGCCCAGCGTGGTCTCGTCCTGATCGTGCACATCGGCCATCTCCTGAAGAGAGGCATAGCCGGAGAGGAACATGATCTGCGGCGTGCCGGTGATGGCTCCCATGCCAAGGTAGAACTGGCTGCCCTTGCCGGCATCGAGCGCCGC
>JAKCDN010000172.1 GCA_021841795.1 Acidobacteriota bacterium
CGACGACTCGGTGGTGGTGCTGGAAAATATCTTCCGCTACATGGAGCTCGGCAGCCCGCCCAACGAGGCCGCAGAAAAAGGCGGTATGGAAGTCTCGCTGGCTGTGCTGGCCGCCACGTCCACCACATCCATCGTGTTCTTCCCGGTCTCGTTCCTCTCCGGCATCAGCAAATACATCTTTGCTCCGCTCGGCCTGGGCGTGGTCTTTTCCATCTTCGCCTCCTACTTCTTCGCCATGACCGTGGTGCCGCTCTTCTGCGCCAAGTTCGTCCGCCTCGATCATCACACCGAGGGCCACGGCGAAGCCCAGCACAAGCAGTCTCATTTCCGCCGCTTCGTCGACAAGTTCAACGTCTACTTCCAGGCCTTCCTCGATCGTTATGAGAAGCTTGCCTTCCGCGTCCTGCAGCGCCCTGCCTTTTCCGCCACGGTGATCCTCGCCGGGCTCGCCATCCTGCTCTTCGGCCTGTTTCCCTTCCTGGGCCGGGCCTACTTCCCTCGCACCGATCCCGGCCAGTTCGTGATCAACGTACGCATGCCCAGCGGCACCCGCCTCGAGGTCAGCAATGACTACATGGCCAAGGTCGAAAACGTCATTCGCGGCGTCGTCAAGCCCAAAGACCTGGGCATGATCGTCTCCAACATCGGCGTGTATCCCGATCTCTCGTCCATCTTCACCCCCAACGCATCCATGGATACCGCCTTTGTGCAGACCAGTCTGAACGAAGACAGCAGTCTGGGCAGCTATGCCTACATGGAGCGGGTCCACACCGCGCTCTCCCGCCAGTTGCCGGAGCTCACCTGCTACTACCAGGTCGGTGGACTCATCGACGGCGTCATCAATGAAGGCATGCCCGCTCCCATCGATATTCAGATAGGCTCCATGAATATGCGCGGCGCCTTCGACCTCGCCCAGCAGTTGGCCGCTAAGATCAAGGCCATGCCCAACGTCAGCGACGTCTACATCCCCCAGGATCTCAACTACCCCGGCATCGCCCTCGACATCGATCGCGAAAAGGCCAGCCTGGTTGGGCTTTCCACCCAGGACGTCGTCAATGACGTCATCACCGCCATGACCTCCGACGGCATGATCGCGCCCAGTTACTGGATCGATCCCGAGAGCGGCAACAACTACATGGTCACGGTGCAGTACGCCAACAGCTGGATCGACAACATGTCCATGCAGGACTTCGAGAACATTCCCCTGCGCGGCGCCCATCCCCCGGGTTACAGCCCCACCAACATCGGCCACATGGCCGACGATATACCCAACAACTTCCTGAAGAGCGACCATCCCTCGGGATACACGCCTCTCAGCTCCGTTGCCGACATTCAGTTGATGAACACACCCACCGAGGTCGATCACTACCAGATCCGGCGCGTCATCGACATCTACGTCGCCACCAAGACTGAGGCTCTCAACTCGGTGATCTCCAGGGTCAACAACCTGCTCGACAATACCAAGCACGATCGCAACACCGTCCTCACCGTGCGCGGCGCGGCCGTCAACATGAATCAGGCCTTCAAGGACTTCGGCCTCGGTCTTGCCGTCGCCGTCTTGATGGTCTACCTGATCCTGATGGCACAGTTCCGCTCCTTCATTGATCCCTTCATCATCCTCATGGCCATCCCCCCGGGTCTGGTGGGCGTGGTCATGATCCTGCTCTTCACCGGCGCGACTCTCAACATCATGTCGCTGATGGGCGTCATCATGATGACCGGCATCGTGGTGTCAAACAGCATCCTCATCGTGGAGTTCGCCGGTATCCTCCACGAACAGGGACAGCCGCTGCTTGAAGCGGTTGTGCACTCCTGCAAGATCCGCCTTCGCCCCATCCTCATGACCTCCCTGGCCACTCTGCTGGGCATGATTCCGATGGCCCTCGGCCTTGAAGCCGGCAGCGAACAGTACGCCCCGCTGGCCCGCGCCGTTATCGGCGGACTTGCCGTCTCCGTCGCCGTAACCGTGTTCCTGGTTCCGGCCGTTTACCTCGTGATTCATGGCCGGCGCGACGCCAAGGCCGCCTCTGCCGAGGAGCTGGAACATGCATAAAACCATCCTGAATCTGTCCCGCCGCACTGCCTTCGTCTCCGCGGCCTCTCTCTCTGCGGCGATCTGCCTCCTGCCGCTGCCGCTGCTCGCGCAGCAGCAGCGGCTTCCTGAGGCGCCCGCCGCCCACCTCATCGCTGCTCTGCAGGCTCCCGCCTCGCCGCAGCCTCAGATGGCCCCCGCGGCCTCTTCGTCGGCCGCGTCGGCTTCCTCCTCTCCCACGCTCACCATTGCGCAGGCCGAGCAGATGGCCATCGCCAACAATCCCAATATCAGCGTCGGCCGCCTGCTCGCGCTGGCCGAGGCGCAGGTCACGCGCGAAGCCCGTTCCGCCGACCTGCCCCTGGCCGTCGCCGATCTCGACGCCGTCGGATCGCATCTCAACAGCCGCATCACCGGTGACGGCTCGCTCAACAGCCCCAGAATTCTGAATAAGGCTTCCGGGGGCCTCACCGTCAGCCAGCTCATCACCGACTTCGGCCGTACCCACAACCTCATCCTCAGCGCCAAATCGAACGCCCGGGCGCAGCTTGAGACCGAGCACGCCACCGAGCTTGACATCACGCTCACCGTCGATCAGGCCTTCTACCAGGCGCTCACCGCGCAGGCCGTTCTCAAGGTGGCGCAGGAAACCGTTGCCCAGCGCCAGGCCACCGTCGATCAGGTCACGGCCCTCACCAAATCCAAGATCCGTTCCGACCTCGACCTCAGCTTTGCCGACGTTCAGCTATCGCAGGCCAAGCTGCTCCTGCTCAACGCTGAAAACGAAACCCAGGTCGCCATGGCCTCGCTCAACAACGTCCTCGGCACCGACCAGGATCGGCAGTATACCCTCATCGACAACAATCCCGGAGCGCCGGCGCCCGCGCCAGACGATGCGGAAGCCATGGTCAAGGCGGCCTTCACCGCCCGTCCTGATCTGGCCGCCCTCACCGACCAGTATCTCGCCGCCAAACATTACGCCACGGCGCAGCGCGATCTCTGGATGCCCACCGTCTCGGCCCTGGCGAGTGCCGGCGACGCGCCCGTGCGCGACGACCGTATCCAGTCATCCTGGTACTTCGGCGCCGGCGCCAACATCGGCATTCCCGTCTTCAACGGCTTCCTCTACAACGCCGAAGCCAAGGAAGCAAAATTCCGCGCCCAGGCGGCGCAGGAAGACGTCCGCAATCTGCGCGACATGATCGCGCGCGATGTGCGCACCGCCGTGCTCAACGCCCAAACCGCCTATCAGCGCATCACCGTCACGCAGGAGTTGCTCGACCAGGCCAACTTTGCCTTCGATCTCGCCTCCGCGCGCTACAAGATCGGCTTGAGCGGCATCGTTGAGATCAGCGAAGCCCAGTTGAACCAGACCCAGGCGCAGATCGACAACACCAATGCCCTCTACTCCTACCAGACGGCTCTATCCGTCGTGCGCTATGAGATTGGACAGTAAGTAAGCCCCGGAAACGGAGCCTTTGAAGTCTTTGAGCCGCGCGCCCATACCGGGACGCGGCTCATCTCTTTTGTCTCTTCCCGCGACGCTTACGAGATGCGCACGCTCTTCCCACGCGAAAGCACCGCGGCTTTGCGCCGGTCCTTCGCGGCGTGGTCAATCTGCTTCCAGAAACCAATAAAATAATCGACCGCTGAGATCACGGCTACCGCGGCGGCAAAGTAGATCGCCGCCACTGCATACCACCGCACCGGGATCGCCACCAGGCCGATCTGCCAGTGCTCCCAGCGATGCGCCAGAACCGCCGAGACCACCGCTACGATCTGCACCACCGTCTTCAGCTTCCCCAGCTCGCTCGCCGTGATGGTAAAACCCTCTGAAGCGGCGATCGACCGCAGCCCGGAGATCAGAAACTCGCGGCCGATAATCACCACCACGATCCAAACCTTGACCACGTCGGGATTGTAGGCCACCAGGGCCACAAATGCCGCCGTCACCATGATCTTGTCGGCCAGGGGATCAAGAAGCATTCCCATCGTGGTGATCAGTCCGTGCTTGCGCGCCAGGTAGCCGTCCAGTCCATCCGTAATCGATGCCAGCACAAACAGCACCGAGGCCGCAAGCTCCTGCGCGCCGTGCCCCTGCCACGGGAAGTGCGGCGACAGGATCCAAAGGAAGAGCGGGATCATCGCGATCCGCGTCAGCGTGATGGAGTTGGGAAGATTCATCCGGCTTGCCCCGCACGGTCCTCGTCTCTGGCGGCGTGAAACCATTATTGCATTCGGGCACAGAGTTCGCCCTGAGACCCCGCATCTTTCCCCGGACGCGGTTCAGAACATGAAACTGCGACGATTGCACCGTCCCAGCCTGTATGCTAGGTTGATATAGGACCAAATTGGTCGCAGTTTAATCCTGCCTCTGTGCCGCTCTGCTGGCGGCATTGGATCCACTGCCGCGCCGCTCTTTCCGCGGCCAGCTTCAACCCAACGGCAGCCCTGGTGAAGGTCTTTTGGCGAAGCATCACCAGAGCCGCCCCACCGTCAACCCGTGAGCCGACGGTCCCCTTAGGATAGCGGAAACCTCGGCCACCATTCCATCTCAGAGAGGAATTCGATGGCTCCGATCTCCCGCGATCCACTCGCGCGCTTGGCCGTCCTGCGGCCGCAGGCCCGCTTCAGCACCACGTCCCGCGGCCCCTGCCGCAATTTTGCCACTGTCGGCTCACTCTGTCTGTGGCTTGTCTCCACCTGTCTGCCGCCGCTCGCAACCGCGACCGCCTACAGGGCCCGCGCCCAGGAGCCGCCTTATTTCGTCACCTACTCCGACGCCCTCGAAGAGCCCGGCAACCTTGAGATCGCACAGAAAGGCACCGCCGGCGTCCCGGGGGATGCAAACGGCTTTTACAGCTCGACCATCGAGCTCGAATACGGAGCCCGGGCCTGGTGGACAACCGAAGCCTACCTTCAGGGTCAAGCCACCGCCGGCGACTCCACGCTCTTCACCGGTTTCCGCTGGGAAAACCGCTTCCGTATGCTGCCCGCCGAGCATTGGATCAACCCCGTTCTCTACGTTGAATATGAAGATGTCAATGGTGCCGACAAGAGCGTTCTCGAGGTCACCGGCCATGACGGCATCGCCGCTTTTCAGCAACGGAATTCCGACACCCGCGCTGATATCTCCCGCACCATGGAAGAGAAACTCATCCTCTCCAGCAACCCCAAGGGCTGGAATGTGTCGGAAAACTGGATCATGGAGAAAGACCTGATGGGCGGAGCCTGGGAGTTTGGTTACGCTCTTGGCGTCAGCCGGCCGTTGGCGTTGTCCGGCAGCGGCCACGCCTGTGCACTTTGCCGTCAGAATCTCAGCGCCGGAGCTGAAATCTACGGCGGTCTCGCAACCGTCCATGACTTTGGCCTTCACGACACCTCGCACTACGCGGGCCCAGCGCTTCAGTTGGATCTCCCGCACGGGCCCACACTCTTTTTCTCCCCGCAGTTTGGACTGAGCAGCAACAGCGTGGGAACCCTGTGGCGCGTCACCGCCTCGTATGAGGTGCAGCAGTTTCGCGACCTCTTCCGCGGAAAGGAGGCGCGATGAAAAGCCTCCGGATTCCGCTTGTCGTTCTTCTCTTCCCGTTCTTCTTCACGGTCGTAATCATGGCCGCCGCTGGTTCCTGGCTACACAAGGTACCCGCCGCCGAGCACCATCGCCAGAACCCACTCTCCGGCGATCCCCAGGCGGTCGCGGCCGGGCGTCTGCTCTTTGCCGAGCACTGCGCCAAGTGTCATGGCAGCGATGCGAAAGGGCGATATGACCGCCCCAGCCTGCGCAGTCAGCGCGTGGCATCGGCCACAGACGGCGACCTGGCCTGGCTGCTCCGCAACGGCAGTCTGCGCAACGGAATGCCCTCCTGGAGTTCCCTGCCCGAGCCGGAGCGCTGGCAGTTGATCGCCTTTCTGCGCAACCTGCCTAGCGATACCGGACGCATGGCTGGCGGCAACCATCCGTAGCGGCAATCTGCTTCGCCCCGCCAACCCGCCTGCTGGTCACGCCCCGGCGTCAGGCGGGAGCCTGCGCGCCGATCCCTTGCTAATTCTTCCGCCGCGCCGTCGCCAGCGGATACTCAGAGACCAGGTATTGTCCTTCGTCGCTGTCAATCCGATTCAGTTCCAGCAACTCCACGGACTGCGACATCACCAGCCGCGTGCGGAAGTAATACGACTTGCCGGCCTCGGCCTCTACATGCGCCAGCTCCACGCGCTTGTCCACGAATGACGACTGCAGAGTGGTGCAGATGTGGTGCTCCCCCGGCGAAACCGGCACCGCGAACCACGAATCGCCATGACCGGCTCCCACCCACGCCCCGTCCAGGCCGTATTTGGTGGTCGGATAGCCTATCGTGAGGTGCTCGAAGGGGATGCCGGCATCATGAATCAGGTAGATCAGCGCCTTTCCCTCCACTGGCAGCGCCGGCCCGTGTTGCGTGCGGTCCAGATTCACCTTGAAGCTGATGTTTGCCGGACCGCAGGCCGCTGCCAGCCGCGGCTGATCCTGATGCTGGTTCCACCGCGCAGGCTGCTGCGCCCATGCGCACGCCGACAGACACAAAATAACCAACGCAACTCGCATCCTCAGTCTTCCTGAACCTCGCGATCCTATGCTGCTGTGAATGATGCTCTGCCTCTGCGCAGATTGCGCCACGAACCCTGAAGAACGGCGCCCGAAGCCTGCTGCAGCGCTCCGGCC
>JAKCDN010000173.1 GCA_021841795.1 Acidobacteriota bacterium
TCGAGGATGGGCAGCAGCTCGCGGAAGCGCCAGACGCCGGAGTGATCGAGGGCCTCGGCGGACATGCGGCGCTCGCGCCAGAGCCACTTGAGGGCGCCGGGATTGGGGCGGTCGTGACCGCCGCGCCGGCTCCAGCCGGGGTATTCCACCTCAAAAAGCTCACCGCACTCGGCGCAGCGAAAGTCGGGCCGCGCGCCGGCACCCGCGATCCGGCTGCCGCACCCAAAACAGCGCAATTGATGCAAATTCTCGCTCATAATTCCCTGGTGTTAGCCTACCAGTGTGGGGCGGTTTCTGCTGTGGATGGAGGGTTTGGCGGCGATGCGGAGGATGGTTCCGGCGGCGATTCTGGCGGGGATTCTGGCGGGAACGCTGGCCGCAAAGGCACAGATCCGGGTGGCCGCGGCGGCCGATCTTCAGCCCGTATTGCCGCCGATTCTGGCGCAGTTCGAGCAGGCCACGGGGGTGCAGGCGGAGGCCACCTATCAGGCTTCGGCGATGTTGACGACGGAGATTGAAAACGGCGCGCCTTTCGACGTGTTTCTTTCAGCGGACCTGAGCTACCCCAAGCGCCTGATCGACGCAGGCGTGGCGGACGCGGCGGGCTCGGCCGACTCCACCACACCGATCACGTATGCCATGGGCACGCTGGTATTGTGGGAGCGGAAGAACGCGCATCTGCCGCCGCCGTCGCTGGAGCTGCTGCGCTCGGCGGCGCTGCAGCGGCTGGCCATCGCCAACCCGGACCGCGCGCCTTATGGCCGGGCCGCGATTGCGACGCTGCGGAACCTGAAGCTCTACGACGCTCTGAAGCCGCGGCTGGTGACAGCGGAGAACATCGCGCAGACGGCGCAGTTTGCCGATTCAGGGAATGCCGATGCCGGGCTGATCTCACTGACCTCGGCGCTGACGCCGCGGCTGAGGGCCGAAGGCACGTACTTTGTGATTCCGCGCGAGCTGTATCCGCCGATCGCGCAGGGCGCGGTGATTGTGAGCAGCACCAAGCAACGCCCCGCGGTGCACAAGCTGCTGGATTTTCTGCTTTCGCCAGCGGTGCAGGCGGAGCTGGCCAGGAGCGGGCTGACGCCGGCGCGATAAGGCGAAGGACGCGACTGGGCATCGGGGCGCACAAACTGTAGTCTGTTGAAGAACTGCATGGACTGGCAAGCTCTTGTACTCTCGCTCCGTCTGGCGACGGTTACGACGGCGATACTGCTCGCGGTGTCAGTACCGTTTGCGGCGCTGCTGGTGCTGGGCCGCAGCCGCTGGCTGGCGGCACTGGAGGCCCTGGCGACGCTGCCGATGGTGCTGCCGCCGACGGTGCTGGGTTTTTTTCTGCTGGTTCTGCTGGGGCCGCGCACGGCGGTGGGCCGGGGAATTGCGGCGCTGCTCGGCCATCCGCTGGCGTTCTCGTTCAACGGCCTGGTAGCGGGCTCGGTGATCTACAGCCTGCCCTTTACGGTGCAGCCGCTGGTGGCGGGATTTGCCGCGGTGGAGCCCGCCCTGGTGGACGCCGCGCGACTGCTCGGCGCGGGACCGGTGCGGCTGGTGACGAGCATTCTGATTCCGCTGGCGCGGCGTTCGCTGCTGGCCGCGGTGGTGCTGAGTTTTCTGCATACCGTGGGCGAGTTCGGCGTGGTTCTGATGCTGGGCGGAGATATTCCGGGATCGACACGCACGCTATCCATCGTGCTCTACAACCAGGTGGAGAACTTCGACTACGCAGGAGCGAACCGCACGGCAGCGATGCTGCTGGGCATGAGCGTTCTGGCGCTGGCGGCGATCTACTCCACAACGCGGCGGCGCGGGAGCGTGGGCGGTGCTTGAGTTTGGCCTGGAAGCGCGGCGGGGGAGTTTTCATCTGCAGGTGGAGTGCGGATTTGCGCGCGACTGGACGGTGGTGTTCGGCCCGTCGGGCTCGGGCAAGAGCACACTGCTGCGGCTGCTGGCGGGGCTGGACCGTCCGACGCGGGGGCGGATCACGCTGGACGGACGGCCGCTGACGGATACGGCCAGCGGCATCGACGAGGCACCGGGACGCCGCGCAACCGCACTGGTGGCGCAGCAGCCGGCGCTCTTCCCTCACCTGAGCGTGGCCGCCAATGTTGCCTACGGCCTGCGCCATCTGGACCGCACGGCCCGCGGGGCGCGCGTGGACGCGATGCTTGCGCTGGTGGGCGCAAGAGAACTGGCGGCACGCCAGCCGCGCAACTTGTCGGGCGGCGAGGCGCAACGCGTGGCGCTGGCGCGCGCGCTGGCGCCGGCGCCGCGCCTGCTGCTGCTCGACGAGCCGTTTTCCGCGCTGGACGGAGCGGCCAGCGATGCGCTGCTCGACCGGCTGCAGCCGTGGCTGAAGGAGAATCGCGTGCAGGCGGTGATGGCCACGCATGACGTGACGGACGCGCTGGCGACCAACGCCGAGGTGCTGCTGCTGCGGGATGGAAGCGTGAGCTCGATGGGAGCGGCCACAGAGGTGCTGGCGGGGGAGCGGGAGCGGATTCAGCAGCGGCTCCGTTAGGCGCAAAGGCAGGCCGGACTGGGCTCAGGATGACAGCGGGTTGGGCTGCGCACTACGGCGCGTCGATGCTGCGAACCGGAGAGACAGCACACGCGATGCCGACCTTCTCCGGTTCCATCTGAAGGCTGATGCCGAAGCGCGCCTCGACCGCGGCCTGAATCCTGGCGGCCAATGCGAGGAGATCGGATGCGGTGGCGCCGCCGCGATTGATGAGCGCGAGCGTGTGTTTCGAGGAGATGCCCACGGATCCCTGGGCGTATCCCTTGCGGAATCCGGCCTGCTCGATGAGCCATGCCGCGGGGATCTTGAGCATTTCGTTCTCGGCGGGAAAGGCGCGCAGAGGAACGCCTGCAATCTTCTGCACGCGCTCGACGTCCGGGGGCGGAAGCACGGGATTTTTGAAGAAGCTTCCGGCGCTGCGGCAGTCCGGATCGCCGGCGACGAGCAGCATGCCTTTGCTCTGGCGGATGGCGCGCACGGCTTCAGCGACCTGTGCGAGCGACGGAGCGGCCGCGCCGCCGGCGAAGCGGGTTTTGAGATCACGATAGGCGAGCGCCGGCGCACCGCCGGGCTGGAGGCTATAGTCGACGCGGGTGACGACGTAGCGCCCGCGATCGGCGGTATTGAAGCGGCTGCGGCGGTAGGCGAATCCGCACTCGGCGCCGGTGAACTCCACGAAGCGGTGGGTGGCGCGATCGAAGGCGCGCACGCGAGCGATGACGGACGCTACCTCCTGCCCGTAGGCGCCCACATTCTGCACCGGGGTTCCACCGACGGTGCCGGGGATGCCGGCGAGACACTCGATGCCGGCCAGACGGGCGCTGACGGCGTGCCGAACGCAGTCGTCCCAGGCGGAGCCGGCGGCGGCGCGGAGCAGCGCGCCATCGAGTTCGATGCCCTGGTTAGCGACATGCAGCACCAGGCCGTTGAAGCCGGCGTCGGAGACGAGGAGATTGCTGCCGCCGCCGAGGACAAACAGGGGCAGATTGCGGCGGCGGGCCCAGGCGCAGGCGTCGACGATCCCGGTCTCGCCGGTGGCGCGGACAAACCAGCGCGCCGGGCCCCCGATGCCGAGGGTGGTGCGGGCGGCGAGCGCGATGTTTTCCTGGATCTCCAAATAATCAGCGTAACGCACGATATCGGGTGTATGGCGGCAGTGGGCCCTGGCCCTGCGCGCGCCGGTCCCGTAAAATAAGCGCAGGCAGCTTCTCCTGCCGGAGGCAAACATGTATCCAGAACTGATGGTGATTCCCATGCGCGAGGAGCTGACGCGCGCAGGAATACAAGAGGCCCGTACGGCCGACGAGGTGGACGCGGCGCTGGCACGGCCGGGAACCACGCTGGTGGTCGTCAACTCGATCTGCGGCTGCGCTGCAGGCAAAGCGCGCCCTGGAATTCGACTGGCGCTGGCGAATACGCCGAACCCGCCCGAGCACAAGATCACCGTGTTTGCCGGCCAGGACCGGGAGGCCACGGAGCGCGCGCGCGGCTATTTTGAGGGCCAAGCGCCGAGTTCGCCGTCGGTGGCGCTGATGCGCGACGGCAAGCTGGTGTACTTCATGCCGCGGGCGGTCATCGAACAATCGACGGCCCAGGACATCGCGGGCGAGCTGCTGCGCGCCTTCGACGCGTTCTGCGCCAAGGCCACCGCGTAAGCGGAGACGCGATCGGAGTTTCCACATCAAAAAAAAACCGGCCTCTCGACACGGGAGGCCGGTTTTTTGATGCGGGAGATGCACGGCTTCAGTCGGCGGCGGTCATCTTTTCCAACTGCTGCACGCGGCTGTGCTTGAGCGAGTAGCCGAAGTAGATCACCAATCCCAGAATCAGCCAGCCGATCATGACCTCCCAGGTGATGAGGGCCAGCTGCGTCATGAGATAGACGGCAGAGGCGACGCCGAGGATCGGGACCAGGGGCACGAGCGGGGTTTTAAAGGGGCGGTGCAGCTCCGGCTGCCGCACGCGGAGCACCCAGACGCCCGCACTCACGATGGTGAACGCCAGCAGGGTGCCGATGTTCACGAGGTCGGCGAGCTTGTCGATGGGAAGGATGGCGGGCATGATGGCGGCAAAGAGACCGAAGACAATGGTCGTGATCCAGGGAGTGCGGAAGCGGGGATGGACGGCGGAGGCCCACTTCCAGAACAGGCCGTCTTTGGACATGGAGTAAAAGACGCGGGTTTGGCCGAGGAGCATGACCAGCATGACGGTGGCGAGGCCGAAGATGGCACCGATTTTGACCAGGAGCGATCCCCAGGTAACGCCGGTAGCGTCAATGCCGAGGGCCACGGGCGCGCTGACGTTGAGGGTCTTGTAGCTAACCAGGCCGGTGAGCACGAGCGAGACCACGATGTAGAGGATGGTGCAGACGCCGAGCGACCCGAGGATGCCGACGGGCATGTCGCGCTGCGGCCTCCTGGCCTCCTGCGCAGCGGTGGAGACGGCATCGAATCCGATATAGGCGAAGAAGATGCGCGACGCGCCTTTGGGGATTCCCCGCCAGCCAAAACCACCGGAGGCGTCCCTGGGCGGAATGAACGGGCTCCAGTTGCGATGGGCGACCTGGGGATGGCGGAAGAGGAAGTAGCCGCCGATGGCGATGAAGATGCCGACGATGGCGAGCTTCACGACCACGATGGCCGAGTTGAAGTTGGCGGACTCCTTGATGCCGATGACGAGGATGGTGGTGACCACAAGCACGATGAGGGCGGCAATCAGGTTGAAGAGGCCTGTGACGTGAGGCAGGCCGGCATCGCCGACGCCTGGAGGCAGCGACATTTTGTCGATCCAGATGCCGTGATAGCGCACCAGGACATTTCCGGTGGTGGTGGTAAGCGCCGGCGGAAAGACGATGCCGAACTGCTGCAGGAGACTGTTGAAGTAACCGGCCCACCCGGAGGCGACGGTGGAAGCGCCAAAGGCATACTCGAGACAGAGATCCCAGCCGATGATCCAGGCCACGAGCTCACCGAGGGTGGCGTAACCGTAGGTGTAGGCCGATCCGGCAATGGGAATGATGGAGGCGAACTCGGCATAGCAGAGGCCAGCGAAGGCACAGGTCAAGCCGGCAACCACAAAGCTGAGTGCGACGGCGGGTCCGGCGTAGAGCGCGGCGGCCTGGCCGGTGAGGGTAAAGATGCCGGCGCCGATCACGGCACCGATGCCGAGCATGATGAGATTCATGGCGCTCAGCGAGCGCTTTAACGTGTGTTCCCCCTGCTCGCTCGCTTCAGCGGAGAGCATCGACATGGGCTTGATGCGCAGCAATCGGGAAATCAAAAGGCAGCTTCCTCCCTGATAAAGGATCTGGACGGGGAAACCTGTTTCTGTTCAAGGCGCTACGTGCAGGAACCGTTACGCAATGATACGACACGAATGGGACGGAGTTGCGGGCACCGGGAGTTGCGGAAAGAGGCGGGATTCCGCGGCGAGGGCGGAGCGAAAGCGCGGATGCGCGGCGGCCTTGTTGCGCGACACGCGCCACGGAAGAACGAGGTGAGCTGGAGATAAAGGATGGACCGAAGGCACTTCGGATTGGGTGAAAATTCAATTTGTTTTCAGATACTTCTGCGGATTATCGAATAAAACACTTCAATGTCCTTGCGAGGGGAAGATCGAGGAGCAACGCCACCCGGGATGGGCGGGCGCGCGCCGGACGCAGTTGATCCGGCAGAGGGCTGAGGGGTACAACGGCGGCGAGGCGGACCCCCTACGGACGGGCGTCGAGGGCTGCGAGCCAACGCCGAAATTCGGCCGCGGGATCGGCGGTCTGGAAGATTGCGGCGGCGACTCCGATCAGGGTTGCGCCAGCGGCGAGCACGGCGGGGGCGGTTTGAAGGGTGACGCCGCCGACAGCGACCAGGACGGCATCCGGTCCTGCCTCGCCGCGGAGCCGGCGCACGCCTTCGGGTCCTATGGGGGCCTTGTCGGTCTGCTTGGTGGTGGTGGGGAAGACGGGGCCGATGGAGAGGTAGTCGGCCGGCTGGTGCAGGATGCCGGGCAGAAGGCGCTCGGTACCACCGTAGGCGCCGACGATGCGCGCCGGGCCGAGTGCCTGGCGGGCGGCGGCGGGAGTGGCATCACCCGCGTCAACATGCACTCCATCAAAACCAACAGCATCTACGAGATCGACGCGATCATCAAAGATGAGCTTTACCATTCCGGAAGGCATGGCTG
>JAKCDN010000174.1 GCA_021841795.1 Acidobacteriota bacterium
GAAGCCTTTCTGCCCGACAAGCCGCGAGACAATGCCGACCACCGGGGTCGCATCGGGAGTCTTTTCCAGGCCAAAGGCGTGCAGCAGATCGGCGCGGCAGATGCGTTTCCCATCCAGACGATCGGCCGAGTAGTGCGCAGCCAGATGGCCATCCGCGGCAGGATTCCAGAGCGTGTAGTCTACGCCGTTGAGAATGCCGTGCAGATCGGCGGCACGCTTGTGCAGGACGCCTTCCAACTGCTCCCCGAACTCCGCCGTTTGAATCTCCTCGGCGTATTTATGGCTAACGGTGGTGAGCAGATCGGAGAAGACAACACCGCCCTTCAAAAAGTTGAAGCGGTCGAACTGCTCCACCTTGTCCATGGTGAACACATCCCAGGGAAAAAGCAGCAGCTCCGTGGTATGCGGGGGAAACTTTCCCTGGTATGCGGCGTTGTGGATTGTGAGCACGGTGGCCAGGTTACGCAGGAGGGGATCGGCGGCGTAAGTTGAGCGCAGATAGACGGGAATGAGGGCAGCCTGCCAGTCGTGCACGTGCATGACATCGGGAACGCCAAGCAGCTTTACGGACTCGATGACAGCGCGGCAAAAAAGGGCGAAGCGCTCGGCGTTGTCAGGATACTCGCCACCGGCCGCGCCATAAAGCTCGGCACGATCGAAGAACTCGGGACAATCGATGAAGTAGTACTGCACACCGTCGCGCCGGCCGCCGTCCACCACGCCGGCAAAGCGATTGAAGTAACGGAAAGGGATGGTGATCGACCGTAGCGCGTACCTGGGCTCGTCGTCGATGTACTTTCTCACGCGCGCGTAGAACGGCAGAAAAACCGAGACCTCGTGTCCCAGCCTGACCAGTTCACGGGGCAGCGCGCCCACCACGTCTGCCAGCCCGCCGGACTTGGCCAGCGGTGCGCTTTCCGATGCAGCAAAAACGATCTTCATCCGGCAATCTCCCGTGGCGTGATCAAAGGGCCAGTCTACTACGAAGGATCAGCAAAAGGAGGGCGCTCCGATCGGTTTCAAACCCAACTTCACGAAACGAAGAAGAACCGGACGCGCCGGCACGGGGTGAATCGCGTGCGCGGCGGCGCGGCACCCGAGCAGCGGAACATGCGCAGCGAAGCGGCGTACGCTTGCGGCGCAAGGAAGCAGGAACCGACGAGCAGGCGCTTACTTTGCGCCGCGCACATTGACTGGCGATACGATCTCTTCCGTGAGTACCGCGGCGGCTTCAATACACTGCGCGCGGGTCACATCGCGATGGGTCACAAGGCGAATCGCATCCGGCCCAAAGGCGTTGGCGAGTACACCGCGAGCTTTGAGCCGCGCCACCAGATCCGAAGCTCCGCGGCCCGCCTGCAGGCGGAAGATGACGATGTTGGTTTCAACCGAAGCAAGATCGATAGCCACGCCATCAATCAAGGCCAGCGCATCGGCAAGCAGGCGCGCATGGGCATGATCCGCGGCCAGGCACTTCGGGCCGTCTTCCAGTGCGACCAGGCCGGCCGCGGCCAGGACGCCGGCCTGCCGCATGCCGCCGCCCATCGATTTGCGCAGCAGCCGGGCACGCGCCATCTTTTCCGCAGCGCCAACAAGCATCGACCCCACGGGCGCGCCAAGTCCCTTGGAAAGGCAGAACATGACGGTATCAAAGCCGCGTGTGAGCGTCTTGACATCCACTCCCAGCGCAACGGCGGCGTTGAAGATGCGGGCTCCATCCAGGTGCAGGGGGAGCTTGCGCTCGTGCGCGCCTTCCCAAATCTCCTGGAGCACATCCAGACGCGAGCAACGTCCGCCGGCGAGGTTGGCGGTGTTCTCAATCTCGATGAGCCCGGTGGGCGCACGAAAGGGGCCGACGGGAGTGATGGCAGGCTCGATATCCTTCCAGCGCAGAACGCCGCCCTCGCCCGGCACGGCGCGGATGAGGCAGCCGGAGAAGACAGCCGTGGTTGCCATCTCGAAGTCAAGGATGTGCGCACGCGACTCGGCAATGACCTCCTGCCCCGGCAGGGTGAGCAGGCGGATGGCAATCTGATTGCCCATGGTGCCCGTGGGCACAAACAGCGCAGCCTCGCGGCCGAAGATTTCCGCGGCGCGCCGCTCGATCAGATTCACGGTTGGGTCTTCGCCATAGACGTCGTCGCCGACTTCGGCAGCGGCCATGGCGGCGCGCATGGCGGGCGACGGTCTGGTTACGGTGTCGGAGCGTAGATCAATCATTGTCGTCTTCATCGCGGCCGGTATCGAGCGTCCTGGTGGAACCTGCGGCCTGTCATCCGCGGCGGTTAAGAGCCAGCAGCCAGAGACTGGGCGCCAGCCAACCGATCGGTTTGTTCCCTGTTGCTAGGGAATCTTTGCCATGGGCAGTTCCATGATCGCAGTGCGCTTGCCGTCCTTGTCGGCATAGGCCCAGAGGCCGTGGAAGTTGGCGCGGATGCCGGGCTGCACCTTGAGGAATGCGCTGAGCACCGCCGTTGCTTCCGTGCGCAGCGCGGCCGGATCGGTAACGCCGGTGGATTCATACACGACGCCGAGATCGGCTTCGTGCAGCGCAGGATCAAGACCCACTTCCTCGATTTTCCAGGTGCGATCACCGTCGGGCAGCGCGAGGGGAAGCGCCTTCGGCGGCTGGGGCACGATCAGTTCCTGCTCCTGGTGCAGCTTTTCAAGATTCGGCGAAGTGAGAAAGTCAACCGGCAACAGCAAATAGCGTGCCGCATCGTAGCTGAACCAGGCACTCCATGGATCGGTCTTGGCCAACTCGCGCCCACGCACCCAGTACCAGTCGCCGTCGTGGCCGCTGAAGACGCCGGGGCGAAGAGTGATCCCGGCCAGTTTCCATGCAGTCGCAGCGCTGTCAAAGGCCAGGACTACCCCCATCTGCCCGGCCATGGGCGCACCGCCGGCATCCACGAGCGCCAGAGCGTAACGGCCAGGCGGCAGCGCACTCATGTTGATGGTGACGGTGAGCGATCCCGAGGCATTGGTGCAAAAGAACTGGGTATCCTGGGAGGCGGACTGGTCGCCGGCGTCGAGCAGGTAGAGATTCCGCAACTGGAACTGTCCGCCTTTAACCAGAGGCGCGGCCTGCTCCACCGCGGCGCGGATTCCGTCCCACTGCGAGGCTTCCTGCGGCAGCAACAGGGACTGGAGGGTGGACTCATCCTGGGCGATTACAGCGCCAGCCACCTTGGTCACAACAGACGAAAGGGCATCACGATCCAAGGAGCCCAGTTCAGCTCCGGAGATGCAGTTTGCCGCCCGGCTGATCCACGGTGTCAACAGGAAGGCCAGAAAGACTGGAAACATCCACCGCACGCGCAATCGAAACCTCATCCCCTCGCCCCGAAGATCTTAACGATTTGACGGTGGCCCACCCGGATCGGCGAGCGTCAACCGGCCACTGCTAGTCTAGTACAGTGAGCGGGCAGGAGACGCGTTGCGGCGCACCGTGCCCCTGCCGAAGGAGCCAATGCCCATGCTAATTCGCGGCGTGCAGCCCAAGGAAAGCCGGCACAGCGCCCGCTTGCGGAAGGGGCCGCGCGCCGCTTTGGGTCTACGAACCACGGCTCTTTCCGTCCCAGTTTTTGTGCTGGCAGCGCAACTACTTGCCGGAATGGCACTTGCGGGCCAAAAACCGGCACCTTCGACTCCGGCCGATGCTACGACACATGCAGCCGCACACTCGACAACGCATCGACGGAAGAAAACTGCCGTCAAGAAGCCCGCCCCGGCACCGGTTCCGCCTGCTGCGCCGGTTACACCTCCGGCACCTCCACTGCCAAACTGGCCAGCCAACAAGAAGCCAAACGATGCCAACGTGACCTGGGATAGCCACGGCCTGTTGATTCAGGCTTCGAACTCGAGTCTGGACCAGATTCTCAGGGACGTCGCGCTGAAAACCGGCGCGACGATTGAGGGTATGGGGGCCGACGAGCGCATCTTCGGGAGTTACGGTCCAGGCCCGGCGCGCGATGTGCTGAACCAACTCCTCGACGGCACTGGCTACAACATTCTCATGGTCGGCGATCAGGGAGGCGACACGCCGCTGCGGATTGTTTTGAGCGGCCGCCCCACAGGCGCAGCAGCCGCGTCCGGCGGTAGCAACACCGGCAATGACGGCAATTCGGAGAACGATCAGGAGTCGGGACAAACAGCCTCTCCGGCGGCATCGCCCTCACCCAATCCGAACCCGGTGGCGCCGGCCGTACCGGTGCGTACGCCACAGCAGATGTTCGAGTACCGGCAGCAGATGATACAGCTGCGGCAGCAGCAGGAAAGCCCGCAGAGTCAACCTAACTGAGAATGGGCGGGAGAACGGACGGCCAAGCGAACCGAGATGGGCCGGGAGAAATGCCTGCAACGGCTTCTGAGGATATTTGCCAGCGCGGAAGGAAACCTGCACGGGCAACACAGCGGGGCGCAAGAAACGCGGCAAGGCGAGAGCCGCGGTTGCGGTTCAAGAGAGGCGCACAACCTGAGGTTGCGGCTTGACCAGCGGTTGCCGTAGCTGGGGGGCGCGCATCAATGCGAAACCAGCCCGCAGAATCGCATAAGCGGCCAGAATGCCAAACGCCAGTGCCCCCACCGACGCCAGAATCAACATCAACAAGTCCAGCATGTTTGCCATCCTATACGACTGAGAACAAATCCTGTCCGAAGCCCAGGTCGCGATGGACACGCGCCTCACCGTAACCGGTCAACCTGAGTCTATGCGATTCGCGGGAAAACCGCGCCGCGTTGACCCTCATTTCTATTGGCAAATAGAATACCTCCAGTAGCTTCGTTTTGCGGTGCACGGCGCCGCAAAACGTCACGGAACCCGCCGTCAGCCTTCAACCAAGTCATGTCGATCACGCACATCACGGTGCGCGGAGCGCGCCAGCACAACCTGCGCGACATCAGCGTACGCATTCCACGCAACGCGCTGACGGTCGTTACCGGACTCTCGGGCTCCGGCAAGAGCTCGCTGGCCTTCGACACGATCTACGCCGAAGGCCAGCGGCGCTACGTGGAGACGCTCTCGGCCTATGCGCGGCAGTTTCTCGACCAGATCGAGCGCCCCGACGTGGACTCGATCGAGGGGCTGAGCCCGGCAATCTCCATAGAGCAGAAGACGACCAGCCGCAGCCCGCGTTCGACAGTCGGCACCATCACCGAAATCTACGATTACCTGCGCCTGCTCTACGCCTCAGTCGGCACGCCGCACTGCCCCAACTGCGGCCGGCCAATCGCGCGCCAGACGGCGGAACAGATTGTGCAGCGCATTCTGGAACTGGGTAAAGGCGAGCGAGTTACAGTGATGGCGCCGGTTGTGCGCGGGCGCAAGGGGGAGTTCAAGGATCTTCTGGATCAGATAGACAGCCAGGGCTTTCGCGCCCGGGTCGACGGCGAGATCCAAGATCTCTCAGAGCCACCGGCGCTGGACAAGCGGAAGAATCATACCATCGAAGCGATCGTAGACCGGGTGCTGTTGAAGACCGAGAGCACAGCGCCCCCGGCGGCAACATCGCCCTCCAACAAGATGGGCGGCAAAGACGCGAATCCGCCGGGACCGGGCGGCGCGAGGTCGTCCGTTGAAAAGCGCCTTGAGCTGGCTGTCGGCAAAGCGCTGCAGCTGGCGAACGGCCTGGTGCTGATGGCCTTCAACGACGGTAACGAGCAGTTATTTTCCTCGTCGATGGCGTGCCCGGACTGCGGCCTGGATGTACCCCGACTGGAGCCGCGCAGCTTCAGCTTCAACTCCACGTTCGGCGCCTGTCCCAACTGTCACGGCCTGGGATCGCTGTATGACTTCGATCCGGCGAAGGTGATTACGGACTGGTCAAAACCGCTGCTTGACGGCGGCCTGGGACCGGGATCGTCGTCGCAATATCTGCTGAAGCTCATCCAGCTGGCAGCGACACGGTACAAAATCAATCTGAAGACGCCTTTTGAAGAGCTTCCGGCCAAGCAGCAGCACCTGCTGGTCTATGGTCCGCCCAAAGGAGAGGCACCGCGTACTGGATTCCACGGTATCCTGGCCTGGCTGCGAGAGAACGTGGACGAGGCGCGCAGCGACAGCTATCGCGAATACATGATGAGTTACATGTCAGCGATTCCCTGCCCGGTCTGCCGGGGCAAGCGGCTGCGGCCGGAGTCGCTTGCGGTGAAGGTAGGCAGTTTGTCGATTGCGGACTTTACCGCGCTGCCGCTCAATCGCGCGCTTTCTGCGGCCATCAATCTGCAATTCACGGAAAGAGAGGCGCTGATCGCAGAGCGCATCCGCCGCGAGATCGCCGAACGGCTGGAGTTTCTCTGCGCGGTCGGACTGAGCTATCTATCGCTCGACCGCAACGCAGCCACGCTCTCGGGCGGGGAGGGCCAGCGCATCCGCCTGGCTACGCAGATTGGTTCGCGGCTGCGCGGCGTTCTGTACGTGCTCGATGAACCCTCCATCGGGCTGCACCAGCGCGACAACAACCGGCTGATCGAGGCACTGGAGAGACTGCGCGACCTGGGCAACACGGTTCTGGTCGTCGAACACGATGAAGATACGATTCGCCATGCCGACTACGTGCTGGATCTGGGTCCGGGCGCGGGACGGCTGGGGGGCAGCGTCGTGGCCGAGGGCACGCCCGAAGAGATCATCGCATCGCCTGCCTCACTGACGGGCCGCTACCTGAGCGGCACAGC
>JAKCDN010000175.1 GCA_021841795.1 Acidobacteriota bacterium
TGCAAGCGCACCGGCGCAAGCGCCGCAGAGATTCATCGTAACCGCGTACGTCTTTCCGCGGGGCCGCAGTCTTAGCGCGGGCGAAATCGACGCAGGCGCGGTATCGCGCATCAACTACGCCTTCGCCACCGTTCAGGATGGGCGCGTGGGCGGCGTGTCAGCGGCGGACGCACAGAATCTGGCGATGCTGACGGGATTGCGCGCGCGGAATCCGTCACTGGCGGTGCTGATTTCAGTGGGCGGATGGCTTGGATCGGGCGGCTTCTCCGACGCGGCACTGACGGCGCAGTCCCGATCAGAGTTCGCGGCCAGCGCGGTGGAGCTGCTGCGCCGCTACGATCTGGACGGTCTGGATGTGGATTGGGAGTATCCGGGCCTGCCGGGCGCGGGTCATGCCTTCCGGGCGGAAGACGCGCAGAATTTCACATCGCTGATTGAGGAACTGCGCCGACGCTTCGACCGTGAGAAACGGCCGAACGACCGGCGGTGGCTGCTTACGATTGCAGCCGGAGCCTCGGACGAGTATCTGTCGCACGTCGAGATGAGCGAGGTGCAAGGCTATTTGGACGGGGTGAACCTGATGGCCTACGACTACACGATGCCCTCCGGCCATGGCGCGACCGGGCACAACGCGCCGCTGTTTGCGGAGCCGGGCGCACCCAGCCGGGATGCGGTGGACGGTTCGGTGCGCAGCTTTGAACGCGCGGGCGTGCCAGCCAGGAAGATTCTTCTGGGAGCGGCCTTGTATGGGCATGCGTGGGGCGACGTGGCGGATCGCAATCACGGACTTTTTCAGCCGGGCAGATCGGCAGGCAAGGATTCGGTTCCGTACAGCGCGATCGAGCAGGAGATGCTCGGGCATGGCTTTACGCGCTACTGGGACGAAGCGGCCTCAGTTCCCTATCTGTATAACGCCGGGACGCGGGAGTTTGTTGCGTACGACGATGCGGAGTCGCTCGGCGTCAAGAGCGATTACGTGAAGGCGCAGCAGCTGGGAGGAATGATGCTGTGGGAATACCTGGACGATCCCTCGGGCGCGCTGCTGCACGCGATCGATCGCGCACTGATGCCGGCGCGCGGCGCGGGGCCATGAAAGCCCCGGCAGCAGTTCGAGGATAATGACCCATAAGGAGACCGTGGAATGAAAGCGTTGGTGAAGAGTAAAGCAGAGCGCGGGCTTTGGCTCGAAGAGATCGCGGAGCCGGAGATTGGCATTAACGACGTTCTGGTGCGAGTGCACTACACGGGCATTTGCGGCACCGATGTGCACATTTACGACTGGGACGAGTGGGCGCAGAAGACGATCCCCGTGCCGATGGCGATTGGACACGAGTTTGTGGGCGAGGTGGTGGCGGTCGGGTCCAACGTAAACGACTTTTTTGCGGGCAACATCGTGAGCGGCGAAGGTCACGTGGTCTGCGGCCGCTGCCGCAATTGCCTGGCGGGACGGCGGCATCTTTGCGCGTCAACAAGGGGGGTGGGCGTTAATCGTCCGGGAGCCTTTGCGGAGTATATCGCGCTGCCGATGACGAACATCTGGAAGCACAGCCACAGCGTGCCGGAAGAGATTGCGGCGATCTTCGATCCCTTCGGCAACGCGGTACACACGGCGCTTTCGTTTCCAGTGCTGGGCGAGGATGTGCTGATCACGGGGGCCGGTCCGATCGGGATCATGGCAATTCCCGTGGTGAAGCATGCGGGCGCAAGACACGTGGTGGTCACGGATCTGAATCCGTTTCGGCTGGAGCTGGCGCGCAAGATGGGGGCGACGATCGCGATCAATCCGGCCGAGACGCCGCTTGGAGAGGTGCAGAAGAGCCTGGGCATGACGGAGGGGTTCGACGTGGGGCTGGAGATGTCGGGCAATCCGCAGGCGCTGCGCGAGATGATTACGAACATGAGCCACGGCGGGAAGATTGCGATTCTGGGCATTCCGGCCAAAGAGATGCAGATGGACTGGCGCCAGGTGATCTTCAACATGATTACGATCAAGGGCATCTACGGGCGCGAGATGTACGAGACCTGGTACAAGATGACGGTGATGCTGGAATCGGGAGTGGACATTTCCGGGGTGATCACGCACCGCTTTCCGTGGAACGAATACGAAGCGGCATTCGCGGCCGCACACTCGGGCAATGCCGGCAAGGTGATCATCGACTGGACGACGGTGCGATAGCGAGAAGGCGGGGCTGCCGCGAGCTTGAGGCGGCAGGCCCAGCCGGCGTCTACTTTTTCACGATCTGGCGCCGGCCGCCGAACTCGCCATCGGTCCCGCCCTGTTTGATCCAGTTCTCGCTGATCGAGACCACTTTGATGGTTTGCCGGCGAAAGGTGAAGGCGACGAGGATCTCGCCGGTGCGGGTTTGCAGGATGCTGGGGTAGGAGTACTCCTCGCGGCCGGGATCTTTCGGGGACTGCTGAGCGCGTCCGTATCCCGTCCGGCCCCGCTCGATGTCACGCACATAGGGCCAGGTCTTGCCCCCGTCCAGCGAAAGCGCGACCGAGAGGGGCTTGCGCAGGCCGCCGCCCGGCGAAGCATTGCTGGAGTTGTTAAAGGCCATGACGAGGTTGCCGTCGCGCAGGCGAAACGCCTGGATGGAGGAATCGTTGTTGGGCAGGATGGTGGGTTGAGCGGGGCTCCAGACGCATCCGCCGGTGGAGGCGCTGCTGTAGATGTAGTCGCCGACGCGGCTGCGGAAAAAGGCGAGCAGCCGGCCCGGCGCAAGCGTGACCACGCTGGGCTGGATTTTGCCTTCCGTGCCGGCCATGACGCATTCCTTCCAGGTAACGCCATGGTCGGAACTGATTTCGGTGGCGGAGTAATTGGTATGAGAGTCTTTGCCGATTCCGGCGCCGTTGGAGTAGTAAAGCGGCAGCAGCCAAGACCCATGGTCCAGAATCACGACGGGGTGGCGGGTGAATGCGCCGGGCTTGTCGAAGAGAAGCGCGGGGCTGGTCCAGGTGGCGCCGTTATCCCGGGACACCAGGTGGAGAACGTGAGCGTTGGTCTCGCCGGCTCCGGCGTCTTGAGTGCTGTGATAGAGGTCGAGAGTGCCGTCAGGCTCCTGAAAGAGCACGGGATTCTGATAGGACAGGCCGTCATGGCGGTCAATGAGAACGGTGGGGCTCCAGTTGCGCGATCCATGAGGACGCCGCGAAAGCACAATCCCTACTCCGGAATTCCCTTCCCATGTGCCGGAAAACCATACGCAGAGAACATCGCCGTTCCGCAGTTCATACAGATTGGCGGCGTGGGAGCTGGGATACAGGATGGGCAGGTAGGTTTCGGAGGCGCGCAGTTGCGGGTTGTACCGCTCCACGCCGTTTGCGAGCTGCACAATGGCTGGATCGAGAAGCTGCTTCCCGGCAGCGGCATCCTGGGCGGACATGCGGGGTCCGGCCGCGAACAAGAGCACAAATAAAAGTCCACACCAGAGCCCGCGAAATCGGGTCATCGTTGCCTCCACATTCCGATCTTGCTTCAGTCTATGGGAGTCATTGAGAAAATTCCCGGCCGACCGAAGCCGAGATTCCGGAATGCGGACGGGGCGCGCACACGGAGAAGACCTGTGGCTCCAGCGCGTGCCCGCGGCCGGAGGGTAGCGCGGGTTTTGCCTGGCCCTGAGTGCGCAGCCGGTTGCGGCGTTTCGTCGGCAGCCGGCGCTTTGGGGGGGAACGAATCCAAAGAGGCCGCGTGGCCAGCCACATCCGCGGAGACGGCGGAGACCGAAATGGAGATCGGGCGGCCGAGCGGCCAGGAGCGCAGCCGCGGAATCAGCAGGAATCGCCGATGCGCGCGGCCGCGCTGCGAGCCGGCAGCGATTACTCTTCCAGTTTGACCCACGTGGCGCTGTTCTGGGCCTTGATGACCAGCTCCGCGGCGAGGAGAGCTTCATGCTGGTTCTGCGCTAGATGGGTGCGGTTGACGATGTCGGCGACAAACTGTGGCCCAAAGGGCAGCGGCATGGCGTTGCAGTCGATGTAGCGGGCCTGTTTGGCATCGACGACGAAGAGGTTGTTGCCCTGGTGGCTGACGCCGACGTTGGTGTACTTGCGCACCTCCATGTACCCTTCCGTGCCGAGGATGAAGAGCCGGCCGTCTCCCCAGGTGCCGAGGCCATAGGGCGTGAACCAGTCGAGGCGGACGTAGCCGAGCCCGCGGTTGCCGCGCAGGACCATGTCGCCGAAGTCCTGAAACTGGGGATGGTCGGGATGGCGCACATTGGCGATCTGCGACTCCACCACCTCGGCCTCAGTCGATCCGGTGTAGAAGAGGAACTGGTCAACCTGATGGGAGCCGATGTCGCAGAGAATGCCGCCGTACTGCTCAGGGTGCCAGAACCACTCCGGCCGGCCACCGCCGCCACCGGCGTCACCGGCGTGCTGAAAGATCTGATGCGGAGCGATGTTGACGGTCTGAACGACCTTGCCGATGGCGCCCTGCTTGACCAGAACCCCGGCGTATACGGCGGCTTTCACCTCAAGCAATTCACTGTAGAGGATGGCATAGATACGCTTGGTTTCCTTGATGGTCGCGCGAATTTCGGCAAGCTGTTCGAGGGTTGTGATGCCGGGCTTGTCGCTGAGGACGTCCTTGCCGTCCTTCATGGCACGGACGGCAATGCCGGCGCGCTCGCTGGCGATCTGCGAAGTGAGCACAAGCTGTATGGAAGGATCTTCGAGAATCTCGTCCTGGGTTTTAACGATCTTGACATTGGGGAAGCGCTTGCGAAACACGGCCAGCTTGTCTTCTTCGCCGCCCCAGGCGGCCACCAGTTCGCCGCCTCCGCGGGTGATGGCGCCGATCATGCCGTAGATGTGATCGTGGCTCATGCCGCAGACGCCAAACTTGATGTGGTATTTGGGCGCCTCATCGGCCTGGGCGGGAATGACGGCATCTTCCACGACGCGCCCAACCCCTCCACCGAACGCCATCGCGCTTTCGGGCAGGCCAGCGATGATCGCCGCCGATCCCAGCGATCCCACCAGTCCCGCCTGCTTTAAAAACTCTCTCCGCTGCGTAAAACCTGTCCTCATCAGTTTCTCCCTCTCCCTTGCTCGTGATACGAATCCGCCACCTTCCGAGCGGAATTGCTCGTGCCGCACCGGCCGGGAGCGCGTTCCGCAATTTGGACCACGGCCGCCCCGGCTTTCGCAATGCACATTGATCATAACCGCCTTTGCTTCGAGACGTGAATTTATCCTGTGCCTCCCGCTCTTGCGGAGCTATAGTGTTGGGATTCAACGAGAGGCTGCGCATCCATCGCGGGCAGAAGCGGAGGGGGATTCCGCGCCGCTGCGCGATGGCTGAGCAGGAAAGACGGGACGATGGAAAGAACAGCGAACTGCCGGGCCAAGCTCGAACGCATGAACAGCGCGCTGCGGCACAAGGAGCCGGACCGCGTGCCGATCAGCGATTTTTTCTGGGGCGGGTTTCTGGATCGCTGGCGCCGCGAGCTGGACCTGCCAGCGGGCACCGATATCTACCGGTATTACGATCTCGACTGGCGGGTTGTGGCGCCGAATATGGACCCGCACATCCGGCCGTTCGAGATTCTGCGGAACGATGAGACGGAGGTTACGGTGCACACCGGTTTCGGGGCCACGATCCGCAAAAGATTCGATCTGCCGATGCCGGCATTTGTCGCATTCGACACCGACACGATCGAGAAGATGGAGGCGTTCGCGTTCGACGATCCCTTTGACGAACGCCGGTACTTGCGCGCGGGCGACGACCAGATCAACGGCGTGGGGGACGGCTTCGAACGGAACCTGGCGCCGTTTGTGGACCGCGTGGCGGCTGAGTATGCGGATTTTCCCGTTTACGGCGGCGTGTGCGAGGCGCACGAGATGATCTGGCGGATCATCGGCACGGAAAACGTGATGATGTGGATGGCGGAATACCCCGATGCGATCGCGCGCTTTGTCGCGCGGCTGCACGCGTTCAACCTGGGCATCGTACGGGCGCAGATCCAGGCCGCGCAGGGGCGGCTGGCGGGGATGATTATCTGGGGCGATGTGGCCTACAAGAAAGGCATGCTTTTTTCGCCGGCGTTCTGGCGGCAGCACTTCAAGCCCGGCGTGAAGGCGATGATCGACGAGTGCCACAGCCACGGGCTGCCCGTGATCTATCACGGCTGCGGCAACGTCAACCGCATCTTTGAGGACTTTATCGAGATCGGCGTGGATGCCTACAATCCGCTCGAGTACAAGGCGGGGCTGGACGCAGTCGAACTGCGGCGCCGGCTGGGACACCGGCTGGGCTTTTGCGGGAATATGGACGTGCAACTGTGGGCCGCGGGCAGCCAGGCGGAGTTGCGGGCGGCGGTGCTGACCAAGCTGAACGCCGCGAAGGGCGGAGGATTCATCTTTCAGTCAGACCACTCGGTGCCCTCGAATGTTTCCGGAGAGAACTACGATTATGTGGTGAAGCTGGTGCGCGAGCATGGCGTCTATCCGCTGCGTCTCGGCGAGTTCGACCTGCACGATGTGCAGTGATTTCCCCAGAGGTTCTATGAAGCGCTATGGAATGGCGATTGGCCTCAAACCGGAGGCGGAACAGAAGTACAAAGAGCATCATGCGGCGGTTTGGCCGGAGGTGCTGGCGAGGATCCAGGCCTGCAATAT
>JAKCDN010000176.1 GCA_021841795.1 Acidobacteriota bacterium
AGGCGCTCCACTGCCGTTGCCCTTTCCGCCGAGGACGTAGGCGATGAGGGGCACTGAACCCGGTCCCGACTGGCCAAGGTTGCTCTGCAGCACGCGGGCGCCGAAGTACGAGTCGAAGCTGTAGGGCTCGACGCTCTGCAGGCCGCGGGTCTCATAAGGTACCGAGAACCACTGATAGGTGACGCCATAATCGACGGTCAGGGTGGGAGTCATCTTCCAGGAATCCTGAACGAAGTACTCGGTCTGGTAATTGCGATAGAAACGTTGATCGCCAGTGAGCTGCTTCAGAACCTGCCCTTGAGCGTCGTAGTTATAGTCACTGGAGACGCTGCCGATGCGGGCCAGGAGGAAAGCAAAGGGTTCATCCCAGGTGAATTTGTTGGATAGATCGAGATCGGAGGGGCGCAGGCTGGGGTTGCCCGCTCCGCAGGCGCCGGCAGTGGGACCGCAGAGCGAGAAGGTCTGGCCGCCGAGGCCGATCTCTGTGGTGTTGAAGTCAGCAACGGTTGTGTTGTGCGCCAGAATGTCCTCTATGCGACCGCCGATTTGCAGAGTGTGGCGTCCGGCAATCATGGTGAAGGAATCGCCGAGCTGCGCGATGGGTATGCGGCGGGCGTTTGCACCGGGCCAGATGTAGGGATTCGAGGTAAGAGCCTGGTCGGCACCGTCGCCGAAGGTGAAGGCGGTGGTTCCGGTGGGATTGTACTCGATGGGGAAGGCTACCTTCTGAACGACATCGCCAAGGAAGACATGGTTGGTCTTGGTCGGGCTGATAACCCAATCGTGGCCGATAACGAAGTCGTAGGAGCGATCGGTAAAGGGCGAAGTGGACGGATCGCCGGGAAACGCATTTGGCTGGTTGACAGCGTCTTCGCGGGTAATGGTGAACTTGGCGAAGAACTTCATCTGGTCGTTGATGGTCCAGTCGCCTCGGGCAACATAGTTGGTCTCATTGTCGTTGTTGGGAGCGGTGAAGACGTATCCGAGCGAGTTGAGGCCGTCACCGCCGGTGCTCTGGTTTGGCAGCGGGAAGCGGCTATTGATGAACTTGAGCCAGTTTTGATCGACGCCGATGCCGGCGGGATCGAAGGCAGTGACCTGGGAGATGGTCTTGGAGTTGGTGGTATCGCAGGCGGGATCGGTGCAATATGTAACGCTGCCCGCGCGCAGAGCCGCGGTAGGAACGACGCGGTTCTGGACGACGTTGTTGATGATCTTGGAATCGTTAAAGTCGAAATAGAAAAATAGCTTGTCGTGCTTGACAGGCCCGCCAATGTCGCCGCCGAACTGGTTCTGGATGTAGTGCGCGCGGGGCACAACGGGCGCGGCATTATTGCTGAACCAGGGATTGGCCACGAGCGAGGCGTCACGGTGATACTCATTCAGGTCGCCGTGGAACTTGTTGGTGCCGCTTCTGGTGACCAGGGCAAACTGACCGCCGCTGCCGAGGCCTGTGGAAGCATCGTTGCCGGCTACGTCACCCTTGAATTCCTCGACCGAGTCTACAGGCGCGTGGCCGACGATGGTGCCCAACTGGGAGGTAACTCCGGCATTGGCGTTGCCCTGCGAAGCGCCGCCGGTGGCAAAGTCGTTGACGTCGAGACCATCTACGGTGACGAAGTTCTGATCAACGCGCGCTCCCGTTACCGCACCCGTGTCAGTGGCGCCGGGCTGCATGGCGAAGAGAGCAAGCGGATCGTTTCTCTGCTGCACGGGGAGGTTATTGAGCTGCTGGGCATCGAAGGTATTTCCGACCGAGGCACTGGTTGTGTCGATGGTGACCTCAGAGTTTGCAGCCGTTACCTCAACCGTGGAAACCTGCGCGCCAATGGCCAAGGTGGCATTTTGCGTACGGATTGAATTGATGGTGAGGTAGATGCTGTTTACCTGGTAGACAGCGAACCCTTTGGCCTTGAAGGTGGCGGTATAGCCGGGTCCTGGAGGAATATCGGCAAAGCGAAAGAAGCCGATGGCGTTGGTAGTCGCGGTGTACTTTGCGCCCGTGGCGGTGTTTACCAGAGTAACGGTGGCGTCGGGTACAGCTGCCCCGGAGGCATCGGTGACGGTTCCGACCATGCTGGCAGTAGTTTGCTGGCAATAAGCGGACGGTGGCTGGGTTGTGATCAGCAGACCCAGTGTGAGCGCGATGGCAAACGCGAGAGCTATGCCTTGTAGACGGAAAAGACGCATCTGAACTCCCTCAGAACAAAATTCAGAACCGGAAGGGCGTGGAAGGAGCCCTGACGATTCAGGTTGTGCGCTTTCGGGAGCTCGTTGGGGAGGGCAAGTCCGATTTCGCGAGTTGTTGCAAAGCGTACAGCGAGCATGAGATTTACGAAACTGAGAGGCCGTCCGAGTGAGTGCAGGCGCACCGGGGTATACCTCCTCGTTCCACTACGAGAGTGGTTGCCGACGATTCTCGGCGAGCAATTTACGAACACATCTCACTACAGTGTTGGCCATATGAATGCACGATTCATGCCATTTCCGGGGACGGGTGAGGCTGGTCACCTTTTTACAGAAAATAAACATGTTGTGGATAATCCGCCACGCTTGCGCTCTGCGCATATCTATGAAATTTCATAGCGATATTGTGGTTTACTCCCGAAAATGGTCGCGACCTGCAGAAATTTGAACAGTTGGGAGATTCGCGGCGATGTTGTTTGTGAAATATGCGCTATTCTCCTTGGCATGCAGGTGACATTGGCGCATGTAGGGGGCCGTGGAGGGGCAAACGACGGCTATGAAGAGCTGGTTTGCAGCTACCTGAAACGGTGCGCGGGGGGAGTAAAGTGCGGGGCCGAGGCGTTCCGGAGCGAGGCGGCGCTGCTGGAGTGGCTGGGGCGGCAGAAAGGACGGACGGAAGCGGCGGTGATGATGCTGGACGGACGCGGGCGGCAGATGAGCTCAGAGGCGCTGGCGGAGTGGCTGGGGACGCGCCGCGACGAGGGCGTGCAACAGGTGATTTTTGCCATAGGACCGGCGGATGGCTGGAGCGAGACGGCGCGGGTGGAAGGGAAACGGCGCGGCGGACTGCTGTCACTGGGGCCGCTGACTCTGGCGCATCAACTGGCGCGGCTGGTGGTGGCGGAGCAGATTTATCGCGCCTGTACAATTCTTACGGGCCACCCGTACCACAGGAAGTGAATCGGCGCGGCGGGGAAGCAGCAGACGGCGGATGGGCGCGCAAGCGTGGCGATTCTCGAGTAAGAGGCGCGGCAGAGATGACGCGATGCGCAGGGTTTGGCGTGTGCGGAAGCACAATTTTTGCAGGGTGAGTGGTGAGGAATGGACGCAGCGACACGATCACGCCGGGGGTTGATCCTGATCAACACGGGCGCAGGCAAAGGGAAGACGACCGCGGCACTGGGGACGGCAATGCGCGCGCTGGGGTGCGGGATGAAGGTGCTGATGCTGCAGTTCATCAAAGGCTCCTGGCACTATGGCGAGCTGGACGCGGCGGAGGCGTTTGGCGGGAGGTTTGTGCTGAAGCAGATGGGCCGCGGGTTTGTGAAGGTGGGCGGCGCAGAGACCGATGCGGAGGATGTTCGTCTGGTGGAAGCGGCATGGGCGGAGGGGCGGGAGGCGATTCTGTCAGGGGCGTGGGATGTGGTGATTCTGGACGAGATCAACTACGCCATCAGCTACAAGATGCTGGACCCCGCGGCGGTGGCGGAGACGCTGCGCGCAAAGCCGGAGATGGTGCACGTGATTCTGACGGGGCGGAACGCGCATCCGCTGCTGGTGGAGCTGGCGGATACGGTGACGGAGATGCGCGAGGTAAAGCATGCGTACCAGAAGGGCATTCTGGCGCAGAGGGGTATTGAATACTAAGGACCGGCTGCCGCTGCCGAGCAGGCGACGGGCCGGAGGAGCTGGATGGCGAAGGTTGGCGTTTACCCCCTGGGCGTGATTTTGCGGCGCGGCGGAGCCATGTACAATTGGGTTCGATATGACGTGGTTTAAGCGCGAGAACGGCGAGTTTGCAGGCGCCGGCAGCGAAAGCGGGCCGGAGCCAGGCTCCAAGAACGTGCGCACGGAAGGGCTTTGGGTGAAGTGCCCCGGGTGCCGTCAGCCGCTGTACAAGGCGGATCTCGAGACGAATCTGTCAGTGTGCGCCAAGTGCCAGCACCACTTCAAGCTGGGTGCGCGGGCGCGGATCGCGCTGCTGCTCGATCCGGGCTACGAGGTGGTGGATACGGGACTGCGCTCGACGGACCCGCTGAATTTTTCGGACGTGAAGCCGTATAAACAGCGGCTGCGCAAGGCGCAGGAGCAGACGGGACTGGATGACGCAATCCTGAATGCGGTGGGCCGCATGGGCGCGCACGAAGTGGTTGTGAGCGCGATGGAGTACAGCTTTATCGGCGGGTCAATGGGCGCGGTGGTGGGCGAGACCATTGCGCGGGCGGTGGACCGTGCCCGGACCACGCGCAAGCCGCTGATTGTGGTGGCCGCCTCAGGGGGCGCGCGGATGATGGAAGGCGTGGTAAGCCTGATGCAGATGGCCAAGATCTCAACCGCGCTGGCGCAGCTGGACGACGCGGGGGTGCCGTACATCTCCGTACTGACGGACCCGACGACCGGAGGGGTGACGGCGAGTTTTGCCATGCTGGGCGACCTGAATATCGCAGAGCCCGGGGCGCTGATCGGGTTTGCCGGACCGCGGGTGATTGAGCAGACGATCCGCCAGAAGCTGCCGGAGGGTTTTCAGCGATCGGAGTTTCTGCTGGAAAAGGGCTTTCTGGACGCGGTTGTGCACCGCAGGGAGATGAAGACCTACCTGATGCGGGCGCTCGACTTTCTGAAAACCCCGGGAGTATAGCGGGCCAGCGGCGCGGCAGAGATCCCGAATCAAGCGCAGAGAACGGAAGCGGGTGCGCAAGGCGATGCCTAAGGACAGGCGTCCCGGCACGGCAGTTTGCACTGCGAGTGGTGCAAAAATGGCAAAATTGGCGGATTTTGCACTGTGGGCAGTGCAATTCCGAGGCTTTCGCCCGGCTCGGGACAGAGAAAAATATATTTGGATATATCCTGCAAATAAGTTATTTATTTTCTGCTGTTTAGGCCGAGGCAAAACGACTAAGATTCCCAGTTTCAATGGTTTGCGTCCAGAATCTAGACAACAAAGAAGTTAACAGCCAAAGACGACGGCGCAGGCGCATTGCCGGACGAGCCCCCATCACCAGGCGCCTGAATTGCCGGCCCTGGTTGTGAGCCGATGCCGGGCCCAATTCCGGGGCCGGGCTTGTGGCGCATGAAGACAGTATGCGCCGCGGGGGTGAAATTACCGGCAAACCGAGAAGAGAAAAAATGCGCGGAGAAGGTGGAGCGCGGGCAGGGTGGGTTTGCGCCGCCCCGCCTTTTCCGCCAGGAAGGCGGAAGAGGCAGGATGCGAGCGTCTGGCGCCGAAGCGGCGAGGACGGGTGGGCTAAAACTCCAGGCGGAGAGAGACCTGGAGGACGCGAGCGGAGTTGGTGGTGCCAGTGATGACGCCGAAGACGCCGCTGGCCTGTGTAATGTCCGTGCTGGGCGTGCCGAAGTCAGGATGGTTGAGGACGTTGAAGGCGTCGGTACGGAACTTGAGGTTGACGCGGTCGCGATAGATGGGGAAGGTCTTGCCCAGGCCCATATCGAGGTTGAAGTAGGCGGGTCCGCGGAGGTTGTTGCGGCTGCCGATCTGGAAGCCGATGGGACCGGTGTAGTCGGTCTGGGCGGGAGCACTGTCGTTGGCGAAGGCCCAGAGGGTACCGTTGCTGTCCTTGTGGATCTTCATGCGCATGTCGGCGATGTTTCCGGTGAGGATGGCCGGAGCATCATTGGCGTAACCGGCGACGAAGGCGTTGGACTTGGCGAAGAAGGTGTTGCCGGTGTGGAAGTAGGGGAGACCGCTCAACTGCCAGCCGCCGATGATTTCATCGAGCCAGAAGGGAGCGGTGGCGGCAAAGGACTGTCCGTGGCCGACGGGGAGATCGTAGATGAAGTTTCCGGTGACGTTGCTGGTGACGTCGAAGTCGGAGTTGCCGCGGCACTCCCTGGGGCGCAGGACGTCGCAGACGAAGCCGTAGCCGCCGATGGCGGGCGCGTTGGCGATGACAGAGACGTTATCGATGGAGTGGGACCAGGTGTAGTTGAGGTCGAACTGGAGGCCGTTGCTGATGTTTTTGTGGAGGGTGACCAGCATGCCGTTGTAGTCGGAGAAGCCCATGTTGGTGTAGTAGGTGAACTCTGAGAACTGTGATCCCATGCCGACGTTGTCGGGGAGGAAGGAGCTGCCCGAGAGGGCCTGGGTCATATCAGCAAAGTCGCCGCGCTGGGGATAAGGATAGGTTCCCAGAGCGACGGCCTGCGTGTTGTTGGCAACGGAGATGCCGTAGGGCGCATATTGCGAATTGATGTAGGCAGCGTAGTTGCCGAGCATGTCTTCATACCAGGGCTGCGGGGAGAGGCTGTTGATCGCGGCAAGCGCGCCGAGGTTGGCGTTCTGGACCAACTGGTTGTGCATTCCGGCCATGGCCTGGCTCATGAGCTGATTTGATTTTCCGGTGTTGTCGGCAAAGTCGATCAACTGATTGGCGTCAGCCTGCGCGAGGAGCCTGCGGCCGAGACGGCCGAC
>JAKCDN010000177.1 GCA_021841795.1 Acidobacteriota bacterium
CAACCCGAACATGAGGTGCGACCTGACAACCGCAATCGCTCTTGCGCGAGCTGCAATTGCCGGAGTGATCGCCAAGGTGGAGATGAATTTAGAGGCGATCAGCGCCAGTTCCGCAGGAAGCGCCGCTTTTGTGCGCGCTGCACGGAGCCGGATCGAGGCGCTACGGTCTGATGCCGCATAGGATCCCGGGAAGAGAAGAATCAAGTGAGCTTGGCCGAAGATGCACGTCCGGCATCGGCAACCAAGAATGCTGCCGACACATAGACTTCGCTTGTGCCCCACAATGCTTTACTACTGATACCAGAGAATCTGGTTCGCCTCCAGCGGAACCAATGCCTCGGCATGATGCGGAACCACCCTGGGCGTGAAATCACTCGCCGGCCGGCCGGCAGCCACCACCGCCGAATAACGCCAGGTTTTATCGTCCGCCGGCGTCTCTTCCCGCGTCATGATCTGGAGAAATGGCTCGCCGCTCTCGCCGGCCTCGGCATAGAGCTCGACCTGCACCGCCGCGGGCTCAAGATCGCCGAGATCAAGATCCACCTGGAAGCGGTGTTCGCCCGCCTCTGTCTCGACCAGCACCTCGTTAAAGCGAATCTTTGACCAGTGTTCGGCAAGCTGACGCCGCCAACCGAGCAGGACCTCGGCGGTCGCTTTACCGTCCGCACTTCGCCTGCGGTAGGCTTCGGCCAAGGGAACATAATATTTCCCGGTGTACTCCTGGACACAACGTGTGGCGGAAAACGCCGGCGTGAGGCAGGCCATGCTCTCGCGGATGCGATTGATCCACGCCCCGGGCATGCCGTTCTCATCGCGGTTGTAGAACTCCGGAATTACCTCCTGTTCGAGGAGCGCGTAGAGTTGTTCCGCCTCCGCCGCATCCCATGCGGGATCGTCTCCGTGTTCGCGCCCATCGCCCAGCGCCCAGCCCACTGCAGGCGTATAGGCCTCGGCCCACCAGCCGTCCAGCTCAGACAGATTCAGGCCGCCATTGACCAGCACCTTCATGCCGCTCGTGCCGCATGCCTCCCAGGGACGGCGCGGCGTGTTCAACCACACGTCTACCCCCTGCACCAGGTGCTCCGTCAGGCGCATATCGTAGTCGCTCAGGAAGACAACCTGCGAGCGAGCAGGAGTATGCCGGATGAAATCGACCCATTGCCGGATCATCTCCTGGCCTTCGCCGTCCTGCGGATGCGCTTTGCCTGCGATCACAAGCTGCACAGGACGCTGACTGTTGGTAAGAATGGCCAGCAACCTTGCGGGATCGCGCAGCAGCAGATTCGGGCGCTTGTAAGGCGCAAATCGGCGCGCAAACCCCAGCGTGAGCGTGTCCGGGTCGAAGATTCTGGCGGCCAGACGCACCTCCTCCTCCGATGCGCCGTGGCCTGCGAACTGCCTGGCCAGCCTTGCACGAATGAAGTCGACCAGTTTTTTACGCAAGTCTGTGCGCATCTGCCAGAGGCGTGTATCGGGCACGCGGCGCATGTTTTCGCGAATCTGCTCCAGTTCGCCATCCCACCGGCTTTGACCGCAGGCCTCGGTCCAGAGCTCATCAGCCTCAGCCGCGTCCCAGATGGGCACGTGCACGCCATTGCTAACCGATCCGATCGGCACCTCGGCCTCGGGCCAGCGCGGGAAAATATCCTGAAAGAGCTGGCGGCTGACCTTGCCATGCAGGAGGCTGACCCCGTTGACGGCGCCGCTACCGCGCAGAGCCAGCAGGGCCATGCTGAACGGCTCGCCTGCATCCCCGGCATTTTTACGGCCCAAAGCCAGCAGATCCGGCATGGAAATGCGCAGGGCGTTGTGCGCGTACTCGCGGAAGTGCCGCTCCACCAGGTCCGGCGCGAAGCGGTCGAAACCGGCCGCCACCGGGGTGTGCGTAGTAAAGAGATTGCCGGCGCGAGTCACGGCCAGCGCGGCATCGAAAGAGATCTGCGCCTCTTCCATGTAATCCCGCGCCCGTTCGAGCACGGCAAAGGCAGCGTGACCCTCATTGAGATGGCAGACTCCGGGCCGGATGCCCAGCGCGCGCAACAACCGCCATCCGGCGATTCCGAGCACCTTTTCCTGGTTGATGCGCATCTCCGGCCCGCCGCCATACAGCTCGCTGGTAATGCCGCGGTATTCCGGCAGGTTTGCGGGGTCGTTGGTATCGAGCAAATACAGTCTTGCGCGGCCGGCCTCCACCTGCCAGGCGCGCACCCATAACCGGAATCCGGGCAGATCCAAGGCGATGCGCAGCCACTCGCCATTGGCCTGCCGGACCGGCCGAATCGGCAACTGCCCCGGATCGTTGAAGGGGTACAGCGCCTGTTGCCGGCCATCCGCATCGATGCGCTGGCGGAAGTAGCCCACCTGGTAAAGCAGGCTCACTCCCACCACCGGTACGCCAAGATCGCTGGCGGCCTTGAGCTGATCGCCTGCCACGTTGCCCAGGCCGCCGGAGTAGATCGGCAGCGCATCGTTGAGCATGAACTCCATGCTGAAATAGGCAACCCCGGGAAACCGCTGCGCGCTGAAGGTGCGCTCAAACCAGCTCTCCGTCTGCTGACGCCTGCGCCGCCTTGCGATCACTTCCTCGATGGTTTCAAGAAATTCCGGGTCAGCGACCAGGGCATTCAGCTTTTCTTTCGAGACGGTCTGAAGCATCGCCCATGGATTGCGCGTAAGCTCCCACAGTTCGGGATCGAGCCGGCTCCAGAGATCGTCCGCGGCATGGTTCCACGACCAGCGCATATCAAGGGCGATTTCAGTCAAGGCGTCAATTACGGAACCAGGCGATGAAAACTCCGATTGCACGGGAACTCCATTCAGGGTGGCGTTGCACTGCTAAGTAATGAAGATGGGATTCCCGACGATATGGTTGCTAAGAACCCTGCGATTGCACCCGAACCAGCCACCGGTCCGAAGCAGACCTTCGCCGCCACCGAAGGTCTTGGTCTGGAAAAGCATAGGAACTCAGTGTGCGCGTCGCGTTGCGCCACGGAAACGGCAGAACGCTTTCTGCGCATGCCAGCTTTGGCGGCTTCTCTGCGTCAATCTGCGCATGATCCAGGTGGTCCGCCTGGGAAAAGGTTCCACAAGTAAGTGTCTGTACATTGACCGGGGGGGCGCATAAGATTGCTGCCCTTCTGTGATCGCTCCCTGCCGCCCAGGTTTGCTACCGCCGCGGGTTCTGGTCTGCGACAGCAGATTTACCCATCATGCGCAGATACTCCCGCGTGAGCATGGCCTGAAGCCGCTCGGTTACGGAGGGATCGCAGGCAACCTCCATGGAGCGGCAGCGATCGATGGCGGCGCGCAGATCGCGCAGAAATGCCACGCAGGCCGGACAACCCTCAATGTGGGTCCGCATCTTGTCACAGGTATCGGGTTTCAACTGGCCATCAAGATACTCCGAGAGACTGGCAAAGAGCTCACGGCACTCCTGCGGCCGCCGAACAGCCGCGCGGGGCCTGGACCGAAGCGGCTTGCCGCGCGGACGCGTATCGTGACGCGGCGCGGACTTCTCAATCAACAGCGCGATCGCTTTGCGTAATGCCAGCCGTGCCCGATGCAGCCGAACTCGTACCGTTCCCGGCTGCAGGCCGAGAATGCGCGCCACCATGTCAGTATCCAGATCTTCCATGTCGTGGAGAACGAGGACAAGACGCAAGGCAGTGGGGATGCCGAGCAGAGCCTGGTGCAAGAGCTGGCGTTGTTCGGCGCGCAGCAGGCTGCCTTCAGGGGATGTAGCCGTATCGAGCAGGAGCCGGCTGAGTTCGGCCGCATCGGGCATCAATTCATCCAGAGAAAGGCTGCGCGACGGCGATGCGTCCGGGGCGCCGCGCATGCGATGGCAGCGATTGCGCGTGACGGTATAGAGCCAGGCGGCAAGCGCCGATGGATCCTGCAGCTTGTGCAGGTGCTTGAGGGAACGGAAAAGCACCTCCTGCGCAGTATCCTCGGCATCCTCGCGGTGGCCGCACATCTTCATGCTGAAGGAAAAGACCGTGTCCTGCAGCAAGGCAATCGCCTCGGAGACCGCCTCGGGGGAGTTGGTGCGCAATAGATCTGAAGCTCTGGTCAGCTCTGGCCGCATAGCAAACAGTGCACATGACCAGTATATTCCGCAACACGACGAGCAGCAGGGGATCAGGAATCCTGCACTGCGCCGGCGGAATCGCGCAGCATGGAAGCAACCGTGCCACCGCGATGGAGAGAATCCTCAATCATCTTCAGGCATAGGGGCGACACGGTTTTCAACCACTCCCAATCCTTGCGATTCTCCAGAGGAAGGTCGGCGGCAACGCGTGCGCGCAACAAAGCCAGGGCAAGGCCCATCTCGGCTCCCGGCCTTCCAGCCTCCAGTTGGTACATTTCGCGGTAGACCTCGTCCATCATGCGATGGATGCGCCGCGAGCCCGGATGGATTTTGCGTTGCTCAGTTGCGTCCGATCGATGCATCGTCAACCTTCCGCCGCTGCCTGAGCGAGCCATGAGTATCTGCCGACGTTCTGCCGGGAGACAGTCTGATATCCGGCGGCCAACAGTTCCTCCGCCGCGCCGGCTGCGCTGAGCCGGTGTTCGAGAGGAGGACCAGGTTCCGGTTGAACATCCGGACGCCAGTCGAGAATGGCGATGCGGCCTCGCGATTTAAGGATCCTCCGAGCCTCGGCAAGGGCCGCTATGCGGTCAGGAATCTCATGCCAGACGTTGGCAAGAAAAACCAGATCAGCGGAAGCATCAGGCAGCGAGGTGCAATCCGCTTCAGCGCACACCAGTTCAATATTGGCGACCGCGGCGTCGGCGATCTTCCGGCGCAGGTGATCGAGCATGTCCTGCTGTGCGTCGACGGCAATCACACGACCGTCAGCGCCGACCGCGGAAGCAAGCGGAAGCGCAAAATAGCCTGTGCCGGCCCCCACGTCAGCAACGGTTGCGCCGGCAGAAACAGCAAGAGCCTGCACAACCTCCTGCGGCGGCAGCCAAACCAAGCGCTCGGGAAGATCAAGCCGGTGGGCCATGGATGCGTCAAATCGTCTCTCATGCATGGGCGCCTCACCTGGTGGAGCAATTAGCGTTCTTCAGCCCGAACGCACGCAGAATCGCCATGCCGGGACACCAGTCCGTGATGGCCGACTGCAGGAGGTTAAGGCCTACGAAAAGCGTCAACCAGAGCCAATTGAGCGACACAAAATGCGCCAGCCCCAGCGAGATGAGAATCACGACGCCTGCCATCAGGCGCAATCCACGTTCAACGGTCATTGATGTTCTCCTTGCGGAACTCCTGGTTCGCAGGTAAGTTCCGGCTTAGCATTCATGTGAATCATGTAATAAAGAATGGGGATCGTCGGCCACGAGAGGAACGTGGAGGCGATGGCCCCGGCCATTAGCGATACTGCCAGCCCCTGGAAGATGGGATCGGTGAGGATGACGCTAGCGCCAACGACCACGGCGGCCGCCGTCAGCAACATCGGCCGAAAACGGATCGCGCCCGCGTCAATGACCGCCTCAGCCAAGGGTGCGCCCTGCTCCCGGCGCAGTTCGATGAAGTCCACGAGGATGATGGAGTTGCGCACGATGATGCCGGCACCGGCGATGAAGCCAATCATCGAGGTGGCAGTGAAGAACGCTCCCAGCAGCGCATGCGCAGGCAGGATGCCCACCAGCGTAAGAGGTATAGGCGCCATGATGATCAGCGGGACCAGGAAGGATCGGAACCAGCCCACCACAAGCACATAGATGAGGATGAGCACAACGGCAAAGGCAAGGCCGAGATCACGGAAGACCTCGATGGTAATCTGCCATTCTCCGTCCCACTTCATCGAATAGTGCTCGGTCGAGTCCGGTTGCTCGGCGTTGTAACGCGCTAGGGTATAGCCGGCGGGCAGCGTCAGGCGATCCAGTGCTTTATTCATCTTCAGGATGGCGTAGACCGGACTCTCTTCCGCTCCGGCGACGTCGCCGGTCACATAGACGACACGCTTCAGATTTTTGTGGTAGATGCTGCGCTGGATGGTCTCTTTGTCCACGGTGACCAACTCGCGGAGAGAGACCATCGAGCCATTGGCGCCGCGTAGATGAATGTTTTCGAGAGCCTGTTCCGAGGAGCGATCGGCCCGCGCCATCTCGACGATAGTAGGCACGGGTTCGCGCACATTGCCGTCGTGCAACAAGCCTGCAGGCATGCCCGATGCGGCAAGGGACAGCGCCTGGGCCACATCGGCGACGGCGATGCCGTTCTGCGCCGCCTTCACCTCGTCCACTCGGATGACGAGGCGCGGCTGCGGATCTTCGGCATACCAGTCGGTATCCACCACGCCCGGCGTGTGCTGGAAGATCGATTTGATCTGCTGCGCCACGCGCATCTGCCCGTTGAGATCAGGACCGTAAACCTCAGCCACGAGCGTCTGCAGCACCGGCGGGCCAGGCGGAACCTCGCTGACCTGAATGCGCGCCCCATATTGATTGCCGATAGCCACCAGCAGGGGCCGTAGCCTTCTGGCAATCACATGACTCTGATCGTGGCGCTCGGAGGCGGGAACCAGATTCACCTGGATGTCTGCCTGGTTCGGCAAACTCCGCATGTAGTAGTGGCGTACCAGACCGTTAAAGTTAAAG